>CAOOJO010000146.1 GCA_948496895.1 uncultured Acetatifactor sp.
TGAGCCTTTTGCTGATGCCGAAGTAGTAGGCGGGGCTGTACATGTAGATGTTCTTGCTGCCGTCCTGGCTGAGGAAGGGCATGAGACCCAGCTTGTCGCCGGTCTCCGGAAGCTCCGTGATGTTCACGAGCTGTACCGTGGTGCAGAACACGGCTTTCCGGTTGCCAAGGTAGTCCAGGATCAGCTGCGGGTTGTTCCGGTCCGCAGGGTCTGTGTGGAACATGCCGATGTCGATATAGCGCTGGACATAGTCAAAGGTGTCTTCCCACATGCCTGCGGCGGCAGCGTCCCCCGCCAGGAAGTCCCGCTCCCAGTTCACGCCCTCGGGGGTGGTGAGCCAGGAGGTCTTGGCCAGGTTGAACACGGTGGAGAAGGGGTCTCCGGTGAAATGGGTGCCCACCACCCCGGGCAGCAGGCCGGCCTCCTGAATCTCCGCGCACAGGGCCTCCAGCTCCTGGAAATTATTGGGCAGCTCCCAGCCGTGCTCCTCCATCAGGGTCTTGTTGTAGTAGATGCCGTACATGGCGTTGCTGGTGGGCAGCAGGTAGACGCCGCCGTCGATGGACACCTGGTCCAGGAGAGCGGTGGAGAAGTCGTTCACGAAAGGATACCCGGATAGGTCCACCAGGCGCTCCTTTGCCAGCTCCTCGTCCAGAATCTGTGAGGTGATGAAGATGTCGGCGATATCGTCGGCCCGCATCTGGGCCCAGCTATAGCCCGTCATGTTTCCTCCGGTATAGGAGGTGAACTCCAGTTCTATATCGGGGTAGGTCTCGTTCAGCAGCGTGAGGAATTTAGCATGCTTGCCCAGGCCGCCCCAGGTGACCCAGGTCAGGGCGTCGCTTTTCGCGCCGGGGGAGGCCGCGCAGGAGGAGAGCAGCAGTGCGGCTGCTGCCAGGATGGACAGGCATCGCAGCGTTTTTCTCGTCATAGTGGAATGATCCTTTCTTGTTGGGTGCGATTTTATGCTTCTATTTTATCATATGGGGGAGCAGGCTGCAAGGTCAACGCTTGCGCGCGGTTTATTTTGGCTTATTGGGAGGATTGAAGCGCGGACGCGGGAGGCGGGATGGGCCTGGCGGCTGCGGAAACCGCAAAGGACAGGCGATAGCAGTTGACGCGGACGGCCAGGATAGGGTATACTGAAAAAAATGAAGGATTAGACGGGTGGACGTAATGGGGAGGATTAGGAGACTGCTGGAACGCTTAGCGGGAATGAAGCTGCAATATCGGATGTTCCTGATATACATATTTGGCGGGGCGCTGCCCATCATTTTGATTGGGCTGTACCTTGTGCACGGCATTTCCAGGATTCTCATAGAGCAGGTGGAGCAGGGGGAGGCCACGGAGCTGCAGATGATTCGCAGCCAGGCGGAGGAGATGCTCTCCACGGTGGGCACGGTGACGAAATATTTCTATTTCGACCCCGGCCTGGAGGAGATTTCCGGCAGGCAGTACACGGATTATCAGCAGATGGTGGACGACTACAAGGCCTACACGGGCTTTCAGGATTATACCAGATACTACAACAGGATAATCGCCTGGGTGAACATCTATATGGAGAACGACACGCTGGCGGAGAACTCCCGCTTCGGCAAGCTGACCCCGGAGCGGAAGCAGGAGGAGTGGTACAGCGCCGTGAAGGAGCGAAACGGCGGCGCGGTCTGGCGCTACCGTCCCATCCCCTCCATGCACCAGGACGCCCTGGCCATGCTGCGCATGCTCAAGACCGAGAAGGGGGAGGATGTGGGCGTCCTGGCGGTGTACATCCGTCCGGAGCGGTTCGAGACGCTGCTGCGGGAGCGGGGATGCGATACCTTCGTGCTGCTGAACGGGGAGACTGTGGTGACGGACATGGGGCAGACGCTGGGGCGGGATGACATTGTGGGGCTCCTGCCCGCCGGGTTGCCCTCTGGGTTATCTTCCAGGCTGTCCTCGGGAGGCGGGGAGACCCAGGAGAGCGTACATATCGGAGGCAAGAAATACCTGATGACCTGCGAGACCCTGGAGCTGGTGGAGTCGGAGGACTATCTGCAGATAGTCAGCTTCCGGGCCTATGAGGACATCCTGGGGGCGGTACGCGGGCAGAATACCCGCAGCATCCTGTTTTTCGCCGTCAGCGTCATCCTGTCCGTCAGCGTCATCCTGATATTCTCCCGCTCCTTCGCGGGCAGGGTGGAGCGGTTCCGGGTGCAGATGCACCGGGCCGCCCAGGGGCAGTTCGAGCTGGAGGAGATCGGCGGGAGCGATGAAATCGCCAGCCTTTACGACTACCTGGGGACCATGATCGGGGAGATCCAGCGTCTGCTGGCGGAGGTCTATCAGGAACGGCTCCATGCCGACCGCCTGACCATCCAGCAGAAGGACGCGGAGTTCAAGATGCTGGCCAGCCAGATCAATCCCCATTTCCTGTACAACACGCTGGAGACCATCCGCATGAAGGCCCGCAGGAGCGGCCAGGGGGACATCGAGGAGATCGTCAAGATGCTGGCCAAGATCATGCGCAGCTATATCCAGATCAGCGAGACGGACACGCCCCTGAGCAAGGAGATCGAGCTGGTGGAGTGCTATCTGAAGATTCAGCAGCACCGCTTCGGGGAGCGTATCCGCTACCATATTTACGTGGAGCCTGCCCTGGAGGATTACAAGATACTGCCCTTGGTCATCCAGCCCATCGTGGAGAATTCCATCATCCACGGGCTGGAGAGCAAGGAGGGGGAGGGGAATATCCATATCAGTGCAAGGAAGAAAGATGGATATGTAGTCATATCCGTGGAGGACGACGGGCTGGGGATTCCCGCAGGGCAGCTGGAGAGCATGCGCCAGAGGCTGAACCGGTACGACGCCAGGGGGCGGCACATCGGCGTGGCCAATGTCCACCAGCGGGTGAGGCTGAAATACGGCGAGGCCTACGGCGTAAGGATTGAGAGCGGGGAGAACAGCTTCACCAGGGTGGACATCTATCTGCCGGGGCTCCCTGTGAAATCCATGGGCCCTGAAAGCAGCGCTCCGGAACCGGGAAGCGATGTCCTGGAACCGAAGACGGAAAACAGCGGCAAGCGGGATACAGAGAACGCGATATACGATTCAATGTACGAAGGAAAGGCAGGTAGGCGCAGTGTACAGAGCGATGATAATCGATGATGAGGAAATCGTCAGGTGGGGCATACGCGACCTAATCGACTGGGAGGCGTCAGGGTTCGAGCTGTGCGAGGACGGAAAGGACGGGCGGGACGGCCTGAAGAAGCTCCTGGAGGCCGCGCCGGACCTGGCCCTGGTGGACATCAAGATGCCGGGCATCCAGGGGATAGAGCTGATCCGCCTGGCCAGGGAGGCGGGCTTTCGGGGCCATTTCGTCATCCTCACGGGCTATTCGGAATTTGAATTCGCGAAAGCGGCCATCTCCCTGGGGGTGGAGGAATACCTGCTCAAGCCCGTGGACGAGGAGGAGCTGGCCCGCTGCGTGGAGAAGGTGCGCCGCAGCCTGGATGAACAGGCCAGGGAGAGACGGCGGCAGGATGCCCATGAGGAGACCGCCAGGGAGGAGCTGCTGCGGGGAATCCTTCTGCGCAGGGAGTCGAGGGAGAGCCTGGAAGAGCAGATGGCCCGGTTGGGCATGTCATTCGGGGAGGGGAGCCTGTGCGCGGCGATATTGACGGACGGGGGGGCAAATGAGGAAGAGCAGGAAAAGGCGGAAAAGGCTTCCCGGAAATGGGAGGACTTCGGGAAGGACTCCTCGCTCTATCGGTACAGGGCCACCATGGAGGAGCGGCTGGTGCTGGTCGGCCAGGGCATGGACCACAAGACCTGGGCCAGGAGGCTCTCCCAGCGCAATGAGCGGCTGAAGGCCAGATACGGCACGGGCTTTGTCATCGCCGTGGGCAATACGGTGGGGAACTGGTACGAGCTGTCCTATTCCTACAAGCTGGCGAAATCCCTGCTGGAGCAGGAGTTCCTGCTGGGGCAGGGCAGCGTGCTTTCCATCGGGGCCATCGAGGAGCTGCAGAGAAAAGCGGAGAATCCCCCCGCCGAGTACTTCCTGATGCTGGCGGAGATGGGGGACCTGGACGGCATCCGGGAGGGCGTGGAGAAGTTCCGGACCTACTGCATCCGGAACCTGGTGAAGGAGGCGGATGTGAAGATGCAGGTGCTCTACAACCTGATGACCGTGAAGGCCGGCATAGAGAAGAAGTACGGCTCCTGCGGGGGAGACGTGGCAGGGCTTCTGGAGCAGCTTGGCGGCGTGGGGCAGCTGGACCAGGTGATGGAGCTGTACCGGGAGATTCTGCAGGACATCTGCGTCAACATCGGCAGGGACGGCTCCGACACCGTGATCAAGCGGATGTACTATTACATGGAGAAGAATTACGGACAGGAGATGAAGCTGGAGAGCTTCGCCAGGATGTTCAATTACAACGCCAACTATCTGGGCAAGCTGTTCCGCAGGGAGATCGGCGACAGCTTCAACAATATCCTGGACTCCATCCGCATCACCAACGCCAAGCGGCTGCTGGAGGAGACGGACATGAAGGTCTACCAGATCTCCGAGCAGGTGGGATATAAGAACGTGGACTATTTCTACCTGAAGTTCAACAAATACGTGGGCATCAGCCCCAGGGAATACCAGAAGGAGGTTTCGGAAGGGCAGAAGGGCGGCTGAGAGGCCGCTTTTCCTATGCGCAGGCCCCTACTCGAATGCAGGTAAGATTTTTAGGGTAAAACGCCACCCATTTTCAGGGTATCGGAAAATTCATCCTTTTTTTATAATTTCTTTAGAAAAAGGAGGTAGCCGAAACATGAAAGAAACCACGAAACTCAAACCCCAAAAGGAGAAGTTCAGCTGGAAGCTGATGTGGCGGCAAAGATTCCTGCTATTGATGTCCGTGCCCTTCGTCATCTGGCTGATCGTCTTCAAGTACATCCCTCTCTGGGGCTGGACCATGGCCTTCCAGGACGTGACGCCCAAGTCCTTCGCCCAGCCCATCTGGCAGAGGGGCTTTGCGGGCCTGGACAATTTCGCCAAGGCGTTCACCGACAGGCTCTTCGCCCAGACCATGATCAACACCATCGGCACCAGCATCCTGGGGATCCTGCTGGGCACGGTCTTCGCCATCCTGTTCGCCCTGATGATGAACGAGATCCGGTTCACCAGGTTCAAGAAGGTGACCCAGACCGTGTCCTATCTGCCCCACTTCGTGTCCTGGGTCATCATCGCCAGCATCGCCAAGATGCTCTTGAACGACGGCGGCGCGGTGGACACCTTACTGGGGAAGCAGCTCCACCTGATGTCCACCAACTCCCCTGTGTTCTGGCTGGTGGTGTGCCTGATCAATGTGTGGAAGGAGATGGGATGGGACGCCATCATCTATCTCTCCGCCATGGCGGGCATCGACCAGGGCCTCTATGAAGCCGCCAAGGTGGACGGCGCGGGGCGCTTCAAGCGGATCTGGCACATCACCCTGCCCAGCATCAAGCCCACTGTCACCGTGCTGCTGATCATGAGCATCGGAAGCGCCCTGAACGTAGGCATGGAGCGGCAGATGCTCTTAAGCAATGGCATCGTGCAGGACCACGCTATGGTGCTTAGCTGGTTCGCTTACATCCGAGGCATCGGCAACAACAACTATGGCTTAGGTACCGCAATCGGCGTGTTCCAGTCCATCGTCAGCATCGCCCTGCTGTTGATTGCCAACAAGATCGCCGGGATGCTGGGCGAGAGCAAGCTGGTATAGGAGGTGCGGAAAATGGCTAATACTTATGAAATCAAAAACAATTCCAAGGGCGAGAAAGCGTTCGACTATGTGCTTGCGGTAATATTTGTCCTGATCATTGCCATGACGGTGTATCCGTTCCTGAACGTGCTGGCAATCTCCTTAAACGACCCTATGGACACCATGCGGAACGTGAACTTCATCATTCCCAGGGTATTCTCCGTGAGTAACTACATCTATGTCTTCACAGAAAACAATCTGGGCGGTCCCTTTGTGATGTCAGTGGTCAGGACGCTGATCGGGACGCTGGTAGGCGTGATCTGCACGGCCATGCTCTCCTATGTGCTCAGCCGTAAGGATTTCTACTTCAACAAGCTGTTCACCATGTTGTTCATCGTCACCATGTATGTCAGCGGCGGCATGATTCCCGAGTACCTGCTGATCACCAGGACACTGCACATGGGCAACAATTTCCTGGTATACGTGGTTCCGGGCATGATCTGGGTGTACAACGTGATCTTGATGCGCTCCTTCATCGAGGGGTTGCCCATGGCCCTGCAGGAGGCGGCCAAGATAGACGGGGCCAATGACTTCATCATCTGGGCCAGGATCATACTGCCCCTGTGCGCGCCGTCCCTGGCCACCGTGGCCCTGTTCGTGGCGGTGGGCCAGTGGAACTCCTTCATGGACACCTATCTGTACGCCAGGGAGCTGCCTACTTTGCAGTATGTGCTGTATGAGATCATGGAGAAGGCCACCATCAAGATCGACCCCCACGCGCCGGCGGGCACCCTGCAGAACGCGGTGTCTCCCATGTCCGTTCGTATGGCCATCACAGTCATCGCCACAGTGCCTATTTTGGTGGTATACCCGTTCCTGCAGAAGTATTTCGTGGGCGGCATGACAGTAGGCGCGGTGAAGGATTAAGCATAAGTTGTATTCAAATATAAAAAGGAGAATGAATTATGAAGAAGAAAAGAATCTGTGCGTTACTATTGACAGCGGCCAGATCGGAAGAGCGTCGTGTAGGGAAAGAGTGTAGCTTCAGGTGTA
>CAOOJO010000147.1 GCA_948496895.1 uncultured Acetatifactor sp.
GAACAGGTCGTATATCTGATCCAGCGTCTTATTCTGGTTCTTCATTTTCTTATAGATACTGAAAAAGTGCTTCACACGGCCATCTATCTTGGCCTTGATGCCAGCGTTGCGGATATGCTCGCTGACCTCATCCACGATGCTCTGGATATACTTCTCCCGCACGCTCTTGCGCTCCGAAATCTTGTCTACAAGGTCGTAGTACACCTCCGGCTCCAGATACTTTAAGGACAGGTCGTCCAGCTCAATCTTGAGTTTGCTGATGCCCAGCCGCTGGGCAATGGGGCTGTAGATCTCCAGGGTCTCCTTGGCGATGCGCTGTCTGCTCTCCGGCTTCTTGTACTGCAGGGTGCGCATATTGTGGAGGCGGTCGGCCAGCTTAATCAGGATGACACGGATGTCCTTTGCCATGGCCAGAAACATCTTCCGCAGGTTCTCCGCCTGCATCTCCAGCTTCTCGTCCGGCTGGTCGCCTCCGGCGGACAGGGGAATCTTCTCCAGCTTCGTAACGCCGTCCACCAGCAGGGCCACGTCGTCCCCGAATTCCCGCTTCAGGTCCTCCTCCGTCATGATGGTGTCCTCCACCACGTCATGGAGGATGCCCGCCACGATGGTCTCCTTGTCCAGCTCCAGCTCCGCTAAGATGATTGCCACGTTCAGGGGATGGATGATATAGGGTTCCCCGGACTTGCGCGTCTGGTTCTTATGTGCCTCTGCCGCAGTGTTGTAAGCTTTCTGAATCATGGAAATGTCATCGCTGGGATGATATTTCTGAACGCGCTGAATAAGCTCCTGATACAGTCCCTCAGGATCGACGAATTCCTGATGCTCGCTCATCTTTCCATCATCAAAAATTTCCTCGAATTTTTCTTCTGCCATAGATACCCACGCTTTCTATGATGTCTTCCACCCCATACATACCACAATCCTGCTTTCCCACAAGCCAGATTCCAGAAGAATGCCACCTGCACTCTTATTTGCCAGGATAATGGATGGCCGAATCCAGGCGATAGCCCGCGATTTTCTCGCGGCCCTTTAAGCCTGCCAGCTCCATCAGCACCACCACGCCCACCACCTGGCCGCCGAGGCTCTCCACCAGCTTGATCATGGCTTCCGTAGTACCGCCGGTGGCAATCAGATCATCCACGATCAGGACCCTCTGCCCTGGCTTGATGCTGTCCTTGTGCATCTCAATCGTAGCCTGGCCGTATTCCAGGTCGTAGGAGACGGATACCGTCTCTCTGGGGAGTTTTCCCGCCTTGCGAATCAGCACAAAGGGCTTTTTATTATTATAGGCAATGGGGGTTCCAAATATAAATCCTCTGGACTCCGGCCCCGCCACCACATCGTACTCCAGATCCTTCACCAGCTCCTGCATGGTATTCACCGCCAGCTGCAGACCCTCCGCGTCCTGAAGGACGCTGGTCACGTCGCGGAAAATAATCCCTTCCTCGGGAAAATCCGGTATGCTTACTACATATTCCTCCAGTTTCTTCATTTGCTCTACCTCTCTTCTATGTACTTTCGTATCTTCCACCGTATCTGCGCGTATCTGTCTCAGAACTTTGCCTTGTCCACAAAATACTTGATGATGTCGCTGCGGGTGACGATTCCGATGAACACGTTCCTGTCGTCAACTACCGGCACGAAATTCTGGCTTTTCGCCCGCTCCAGCAGATTCTCCATGGCAGTATCGATGCAGGCGGGCCTCACCTTGCCGCTCTGGAGGAAATCCCGCACGGTAGCCTGCTCCAGGTTCTTCAGCGTGATGTTCTCAAAGCTCTGATTATACGCAAGTATGTTCCACAGGAAATCCGCCACGCCCACTACGCCCACATATCTGTCTTCCTCATCGATGACAGGTATGGCGGAAAACCCGCTCCTGCGCAGCTTTTCCAGGCCCTGGCGCAGCGTCATGTCGTCCCGCAGATAGGCCACCTCTGCCTTGGGCAGTAAAAATGATGCTATATTCATTGTCCTGCTCCTCCACTGTCCGTCTTCCACACAGTCAGGGCCACGCACCTGGCAGCCCCCGGCATCCCGGCTTTTGGCAGTTCAGTCCTTCTGCCCATCCCCGTCCACTACCTCCGCAAAGGTGCTGTCCACCGCGTTCAGGTCATCAAAATAGCCCTTCGCCTTCTTCGCCAGATAAAAGCAGGTGACAATATCCGTGACGCCGCTGAAAATCAGCCCCGCGCCCACCAACTGGAGGAAGAAAAGAGCGGCATCCAGAGAGTTCACGATAAGCGCCACGCCCAGCACCACATTGACCACAGCCAGAATCAACACCGTCGCCCAGTTGCCATAGCCCAGCCGCTTCATGTCTATCACGTCCTGAAGCTTGCGGCAGCCGCTGGCCACCACCAGGATGCCCAGCATCACCGGCACCAAAGAGATAATCCACTCAACCTTGTAGAGGAAAAGGATTCCCACCGCTATACTCACCAGGCCATATCCGAAGTCATTGCGGTAGTAGTTCTGGCTGGCCTCCCGCAGGAGGTAGCATATCATGGATACCGCCCCTGCCACGATCAATAGGATACCGATCAAATACCCCAGGGTCTTTACCATGGTATCCGGAATCACCAACGCCACCACACCCAGCACAATATATAAAGCCGAAGACAAGAGCGTCTCCCACTTCATCTGTTTCAAGAGTTTTTTCATACCGGCACCCTCTTATTTCCTGCCGCAGCACTTCTTGTATTTCTTGCCGCTCCCACAGGGGCAGGGATCGTTGGGGTAGATTTTCGCCTCCTTTACGATTGTGGTGGAGGATTTCTGCTCCTTATAGAGGGCCTTCCTGGTCTCCGCATCGAAGATATCGTTCCACTCCTCCAGGTTATAGAGCCAGTCGGCCTCCGCGGCCACCATGTTCTTATAGAGCAGAGCCGTATCGAAGCCCAGGTTCACCACGGTGTCCTCCTCCATCTCCTCAATGGGGTTGGGTTCTTTCAAGCTGTCGTTGATGCCATCCAGGAAGCCTGTCATGGTCTTGACGGACACCTGGTATTTATCTGCCAGCTCCCGCACCGTGCCCCGCACCACTTCCTCCGGGTTCTTCAAAAGCTGGGCGTAGATTTCCTTCTCCTCCTGAAAATATGCGGCCCAGAGCTTCTGGAGCTTGTCCTGTCCCACCGACTCGTTATATGCCTCGTCTCTCCATTGTTCTAATAATGCCATATTTACCATCCTTTGATTCCACCGAGCTATGCACGGCTGTATTTTGGGCGGATATCGCAAAATGCCCGCCACTTTTATCAGTATATAACAGATTGCCTTTTTAGACAATAAAAATATTTTCAAAAATTTCCCTTATGCTGTATAAATGTCGGATTCGGGGGTAGAATATTGAATGTCAAGGAACCCCCTCCTTTGATTGTACGAAAGATAAGATAATACTTAGGCTCCGCCCAGCAGAAACTTACGTCCGCACGACGGAGCCTGATCCTCCCCTTTGAGAGGGGCTGATAGCCACCTCTTTAAGAGAGGCCAAAGACCACCTCTTTAAGAGGGGCCGAAGGCCATCTCTTTATTCCGGGCTTCGCGCAGGTGCAGGCCCGGGATTTTTTGTATCCGATAGCCTAAAAACATCCCTATTTTCAATCACCTGAAAAGCCGCGTTTGCTGCATGAGCATGGCGCTCATATCCTCTTTAGGAACTCCGCGGAGAGCTGGAGGGATTTTATGGGGGATTTTTCCACCCAGTTCTTGTGGCTCTCCAGGATGATGGCTTCCACTCCCGCGGCCAGGGCCTGGTCTGTCAGGGCTTCCAGGTTCATGTTCCCGTAGCCCAGCTCCATGCTGTCGGACTTTAACAGCGGCGTCATGGAGGGGCCGGTGAGCCTGGTGCCACGGTCATTGATATGGTAGAGCTTCATCCTCTCCCCAAGCTGCCGCATCAGGGACAGCGCGTCCACTCCCGCCTCCGTGGGCCAGTAGGAATCGAATTCGAAGTTCACGTACTCCGGATCCGTCTCTTTCTGCAGGAGCTCATAGGCGGTCATCCCTTTCGAAACCTTGCGCAGCTCGCAGTTGTGGTTGTGGTACAGCAAGGCGATGCCGCTCTGGCGAAGCTCCTTTCCCGCCTCATTCAAATCTCTGGTCAGGCCGCTTACTGCCGCTTTGTCAGAATAGTCGAAGCGGTACATGCCTGTCACCACGATGTATTTCGTGCCGAATTTTCCAGCTTCCTCTATCACCGTGGAGGTCTCCCTCCGGATGGTCCCCAAATCCTCGTGCACGCTCACCACGGACAGCCCTGCCTCTTTCACCAGAGCGGCCCAGTCCAGCCTGCCGCCTCTGCCCACGGGCATTCCGGCCATCTTTGTCATCATGCGCACCAGAAAGCCTGTGGGGCGTATCATGAAGCCGTTCAATTCGATTCCGCCGTATCCCGCTTTTCTGATTGCCGCCAGGGTATCCCTGGCCTGCGCTTCGTTTGCCGTCACCGTCCCCAGCATGATCTGCTGTACTGCTTTTATCGGCATGTCTTCTGCCTCCCTTGTCATGTCCATTTGCTGTCTGCGTATTGCCGCATAATTGCGTTATTATGCTTGTTTTTTCGAACACAATGTGCGCTCTATGCCATCTCAGCATGTGCTGGACGTTGCGCCCTGTCAGTCCGTCTTTCCTTTTTTTATTTTCTGGAGGATGCGATTCAACTGTTTTATCGTTTCCTCCTCGATGTTCCCCGCCTGTTTTAAGAGGCTGATCAGCGTCATCCTGCCCATCATGCGCTGGAGGCCGGGATTGTCCTTTACCGCCTCCGCCACGTCGCCTCTGGAGGACGAGGCTTTCTCCATCATCTGGTTAACGATAGCCCCGGCCTCCGGGTTGGCCCGCAGGTCTGCCAGGGTGTCGGAGACGGAGAAGCAGTCCGGATTGAATTCGTCCTGGTCGAACCAGTTGACCACGTCCTGTTTCTTCACGAAGATATAGTCCGGGTTCTCGGTTTGGGCCCTGCGCACAGTGATTCTGTCAAAGACCTCCACTGTTCCATCAGGCAGCTTTGCTTCCGCCCGGGCCTCGATTATGTGCTCCCCGGAGATGGGCACCCGGAACCGGAACACTCGCCTGCCCTGCTGGGTGTCAAAGAGCTTCCCGTCCACATACAGGGCCACCTCCTCCGCGTTGGAGTAGACCTTCACCTCCGTCACGTCCTCCGCCCGGTCTATGTAGCGCCTGCCGCAGATATGCACCATGGGCTCCCTGTTCCAGGCTGCTTTATAGAGGTAGAAAGCGTCTTTCCTGGTCTGCCTGTCAAAGGTCACCAGGCCCTTCTGGTTCTCCCCGTGCTTCCCGCCCTCGTCCCGGCCGTCCGCCGCGAAATCGAACAGGTTCCACACATGGGTGGCCCAAAGCCAGGGGCGCTCTTCTATCATGTCCAGGATGTGCTCATGGTACAGGGCCTGGTAGCTCTCCGTATAGTCCCCCTTCTCCGGCGCGCTGCTCTGGAACTGAGGATTGGCGTCCGCGCCGTACTCGGAGAAGCCGATGGGACGGTCAGGATATCTGCTGTGGTACTCGTCAAAGAACTCCTCGTTCTGTGCCAGCTCCCCCAGATACCAGCCAAAGTACAGATTGTAGCTGTTCACGTCCGGAATCTCCAGGATGGGGCTGTCGGTCTCCAGCATGAACACATTGGCCATGGTGGTGGGGCGGGTGGCATCCATCCGGTGGCAGAGGTCGTTCAGCAATCTGTGGTTCTCCAGCAAATCCTCGTTCACGGCGCTGGCGGCGGTAATCTCGTTGCTCAGGCCCCAGACCGCAATGGAGGGATGGTTATAGCACTGGGCTATCAGCTCCTCCATCTGGGTCAGGGTGTTTTCTCTGCCGTTCTTCCTATGCATGGTAATGTAAGGGATTTCCGCCCAGACTACGATGCCGTATTCATCGCAGAGGTCGTAGAATTCCTGGGCGTGCTGGTAGTGGGCCAGGCGCAGGGTATTGGCCCCGATTTCCCGGACAATCGCCATGTCCCGCCTGTGGTGCTCCAGGGTCAGCGCATTGCCCACTCCCTTGCAGTCCTGATGGCGGCTGACGCCCCGCAGGGGATAGCTGCGGCCGTTCAGGAGGAAGCCCTTCTGGGGGTCTATCTCAAAGCTACGGCAGCCGAAGCGCGCGCTCACCTCATCGCCGCTCTCCAGCGATGCCCTGGCCGTGTAAAGGTAAGGGTCGTCTACGCCGTCCCAGAGATGGACGTTCTCTATTTCGAACACTGCCACAGCGTGGCCGTCCTCTGATACGGCGGTCTGCGTCCATCGGGGCGCTGCCTGGATGCTGCCATCTGCGGTACCGCTTCCTTCATCGGAGCTTCTACCGTTACTCTCCTCTCCCTGCTTTTTGCCATTTGTCTCGCCACAAGCTGCTTCCACTCTCTGTTTTCCGCCAAGGGCCCCTTGGCCATTGCCACCTGTCTGGTCGGCGCTACCTGCCATGCACCCACAGCCCTCCAGGGTCACCCTCACATCCCCCGCTCCGGTCTGCCAGGTCTCCACGGTCACCTTGGCACAGCCCCTCTCCAGATCCACCACCGGGGTCACCTTGATGCCTGGCGCGCCGCAGTAGGAAAGGTCGAAATGGGCCTCCGGAACCACGATAAGGTTCACCTCCCGGTACAGGCCGCCGTAAAAGGTAAAGTCCGCCTTCTGGGGATAGACGCTGTCACAGTCGCTGTTGTCCACGGAAATGCTCAGCTCGTTCCTGTCCCGCAGATGCTCCGTCAGGTTCACCCGGAAAGCGGAATATCCCCCCTGATGGC
>CAOOJO010000148.1 GCA_948496895.1 uncultured Acetatifactor sp.
ATGAAGCACCTCCAGCAGGAGGAGTATATAGAAAAACCCGGCGGCGGCACATGGCAGGCCGGCCTGGACGAAGAGGACAGGAGAGAGGAGGGCCAGGAGCTGGATGCCGCCGAGTTCGCCGAGATGAGCGCCGAGGAGATGGAGGAGCTCATGGAGGAGCTCCAGGAGGAGATGGAGCAGCTGGCCCAGGAGCAGGAGCTGGAGATGCTGGAGCTGATACAGACGGCCCGGACGGACATGGATCCCCAGGAGCTGGAGCAGCTGAAGAAGAAGCACAGGGCGGACGAGATGCGGGAGATCGTGGAGGCCGACATGAAATATCTGCGGGCCCTCTTCAGCCAGCTGGAGAAGGAGAGGCAGGACGCCGCCTCGCCCGGGAGCGACAGCGGCGTGGCCCTGCAGCTTGCCGGCGTGGAGATACCGGTCCAGGTGGACACAAGGTCTGCGGCGGAGGTGGCTTCCGCGGCCGCGCCCCCGCCGGCGGGCGGCAATATAGACGTGGCGTTATAAAAGGACGGAGCAAAATAAAGCACCTTTCTGTCATGGAGAGGCCTGTGGGCTTTCTCATGGCGGAAAGGTGTTTTTGCGTTCCGGTTTCCGGGTGGGAATCCGCGGTGCATCTGGCCTGGGCATGGAGCCGGAGTCAGCGGGGCATCCCCGCGCCCCGTCTGGCCAGCCCCACCGCGCCGTGGGCGGCGTCCGCCCGGGCCTGTGCGATGCGGATCCCGGGAAGCCTGTGGGAAATGGCCTCCGCCAGCTCCCCCGCGATCCGCGCATTGCCCCGCAGGACGCTGCCGTGCAGCACCAGAGGGAGCTCTGGGCCGCAGCGGCGGGCCTCCATCCTGCCGTAGACGGCGGCCACCATTTCCAGAAGCCCGTCTACCGCTTTTCCGATAATCTGTGCCGTGGCCCTGTCCCCTTCGTTCTCCGGCAGGGAGATCAGGCGGGCCAGCCTGGCGATGTCCTTTTTGGTATGGCTCATGTCATAGACATACCCCACCAGCTCCGAGGAGCCGGATATCCCCAGATGCCCGAACAGGGCGCTGCGCAGGGTGGTCTCAGGCCCCCTGCCGTCCTCCGCCTTCACCACCGCGGCGGCGATGTCCCGGCCGATGGCATAGGCGCTGCCCTCGTCGTCGATGAGATGTCCGAAGCCCCCGGCCCGGTATCTCTCCCGTCCGCCGCGGGCCTGCCCCAGGCAGATGGAGCCTGTGCCGGAGATCAGCAGGATGCCGTCCTCCGCCCCGAGAGCGCCGTACAGCGCCGCGTCCGCATCGCTGCAGACAGTGACCGGGCAGCGGAAGCCGCAGCCCTCCAGGAGATTCCGCAGAAGGGCGTCGGCGGCGGGATTGTTGTTCCCCGCAGCGCCGATGACGATGGCGCCGCAGTCCGCCGGGGCATACCCGTTCCCCTTAAGCCCCTCCGCCACGTCCTGCAGGGACTTGGCTATCCGCTCCCGGGGGAAGCTGTTGCAGTTGAGTCCTTCCGTCTTCATCTGAAAAAGGTCTTTTTCGCCGTCTGACACCAGAACGGAAGTCCCCGTCCCTCCGGCATCCATCCCGATATAATATTTTCCCGAATGGTCTTTCATGCTCGAACTCCCTCCGGTATTCCGAATTTCCCTGGCCGAGAGGGGCGGCTTCCGGGCTGTCCCTCTCTCCGGGGGGCAATGGACCAGAGGCCGCGCCCTGTAAGGACTGTGCTGCCGCCCCAGGTGTCGGCTGTCAGAGGTCGCTGGCGCTGTCCGTGCCGGGAGCGCCGATGCCCAGCCGGGAGAGGGCCTGCCGCAGATTGTCCCCGTTTTCGTCCAGCACGGCCTGTGCCTCGGCGGCCTCCAGCCCGGAGAGGTACATCAGTATGGCCAGCTTCGTGCGCATGTTGGCGGCGTCCAGGTAGTTCCGGGCGTCCTCCTCCGACCCGCCGGTGACGTCCCGGAAGATCCGCCTGGCCCGGTCCACCAGCTTGCCGTTGGTGGCGTTCAGGTCCACCATGCGGTTCCCGTACACCTTGCCCAGCTTGATCATGGTGGCGGTGGTGAGCATGTTCAGCACCAGCTTCTGGGCCGTGCCGGACTTCATCCGAGTGGAGCCCGTGAGGGCCTCCGGGCCTGTCAGGGGCGCGATGCAGACGCCCACTTCCCCTTGCAGGATGCTGTCCGGATTGGTGGTGATGCCGATGGTCTTCGCGCCCACCGCGGCAGCCTGCCTGACCACGCCCAGCACATAGGGCGTCCTGCCGCTGGCGGCGATGCCGGTGACCACGTCGGCAGCCGTGATGCCCAGCCTCCCGATTTCGTCCCTGCCCAGCTCCTCGCTGTCCTCGCAGTCTTCCACCGCATTGCGCAGGGCCGTGTCCCCGCCGGCGATATGCCCCTGTATCAGGTCGTGGCTGACCCCGAAGGTGGGGGTGCACTCGGAGGCGTCCAGGACGCCCAGCCTTCCGGAGGTGCCCGCGCCGAAGTAGAAGAGCCTTCCGCCGCCCCGGATGGCGTCCACGATCATGTCCACCGCTTGGGCGATGTGGGGGATCTCCTTCCCCACCGCCTCCGGGACGATTCTGTCCTCCGCATTGATCATGTTCAGGATTCCCGCCGTGTCGCAACGGTCGATTTCTTTTGTCCTTTCATTGACCTGTTCGGTCAAAAGGCTCGCCAGATAGTTGTCCATATTGCCTCCCGTCTGCCCCTTCTGCAGGGGCGGAACCGCTGTGCTTTTGTTAGCTACATTTTAGGGGCATTATGGCCTGATGTCAACAGCCGATAATAAGAAAATTTGTCCAAATAGATGAAAGATTCCTGAAAATCGGGCTTTTCAGGCAGGAAAAGCGCAAAAGAAAGGTATCCTTCAAAGGGCGGAGCAGAAAGACAGAACGAGGAATTTGTCACATTTTTAGCGTTATCGAAAGGTATAGGTTTTGGGGCTGCCTGAATATTTGTCAAATTTGACCAAAATCAATGATTAAGCACTTGACTTTTATATATTTTTGTAGTAATGTTAAATAATAAATTCGTTAGTAATCTTTATTTCCAAAACCTATACTTTTTGGGCCGGGCCGTGCTTTGGGAGCAAAGATTGCAGACGGAAACTACTCCAAGGGGGACTATGTATGGAAAAAACGAAGAAGAAAGGCAATCTACTTGAAATCTGGAAAGCGAGGTACCTATACATACTTCTCTTGCCTCTGCTGGCATGGCTGATAGTGTTCTGCTATGTCCCGATGTACGGTGTGCTCCTGGCTTTCAAAAACTACAGCGCGAAGCTGGGGATACTGGGGAGCCCCTGGGTGGGCATGCAGCATTTCAAGAGGATATTCATTACGCCGGCGGCAATCACCGCGATTAAGAACACAGTCGTGATTAGCGCCTGCCGATTGGTCTTCGAGTTCCCGATGCCCATCATCCTGGCAATCATGATTACCGAGATGCCGGGCAACCGCACGAAGAAGATTTACCAGACCGTTTTTACGTTCCCCCATTTCCTCTCCTGGGTCGTGGTAGGCAATATCGTGATTAACTTCATGGCACAGGGCGGCGCTATCAATATCCTTTTGAGTAACCTGGGATTTGAGAAAGTGAACTTCCTGACGTCAAAGTCGTTCTTCCGGCCTTTGCTTTACATCACCTCGAACTGGAAAGAGATGGGCTGGTCGGCCATCATCTACATGGCGGCTATCGCAGGCATCGACACCACGCTGTACGAGGCGGCCAGGGTGGACGGCGCATCCCGCTTAAAGCAGATATGGCATGTCACCTTGCCGGGCATCATGAGCACCATCGTCATCATGTTCATCCTCCAGGTAGGCGGCATGATGAACGCAGGCTTCGACCAGGTGTTCAACCTCCGCAACAGCTCCGTGACAGATATATCCCAGATCCTGGATACCTATGTTTATGACATCACTTTCCTGAGTACACCGAACTATGGCTTCTCCACTGCAGTAGGACTGTTCAAGTCTGTCATCAATTTTGCGCTGCTGTTCGTGGCGAACACGGTGACGAAGAAGATCAGCGGTCAGGGAATGTTCGCATAAGGGGAGCGGGAAAGGAGAGAGTATGAAAGAACAGAAAATCAAGAAAAAACATAAATGGGCAGGTACGGAGATATTTTCCGTCATCGTCTTGACCATTATCGTCATATTGATTGTGGTTCCTTTCTGGAACGCAGTGGTCATCTCTTTGGAGACGTCGGCCGCATTTGCGAGAAAGCCGTTCTCCTGGCTGCCAGGGGAGTTTACCTTGTCAAACTATAATTATCTGCTGTTCCAGAACAGCGGTGCCATGATTACTGCTTATAAGGCAACCATAGGGATTACGCTTATAGGTACTTTTGGTGGCATGCTGGTATCAGTCATGGGAGCGTATGCTTTCTCAAGGAAATTTCCGGGGAAGAAGTTCTTCTTTATGGCTATGCTGTTCACCATGTTCTTCGGGGGAGGCCTTATCCCTACCTACCTGATGATCAAGAACATGGGGCTGCTGGATACTTATACCATACTGGTATTGCTGGGAATGATTTCTACTTATAACATCATCATCATGAAGAACGGCTTCGAGAGCACTCCCATGGATCTTCAGGAGGCGGCCATGATAGATGGAGCCAACGACCTGACCGTGTTCGCGAAGATTATGCTTCCGTTACAGAAGCCCCTGATTGCCACGTTCTCTCTGTTCACCGCAGTGGGATACTGGAATAGCTGGTATTGGCCCATGCTTCTTTTGAGTAGCAGCAACAAGACAGTATTGCAGCTGTTCCTGCGCTCTATCGTGAACGCCCTGACTTCTCAGGAGGGCAGCAGAGGCATGGCAGCTTCCGGTCAGGCATACGCGAATACGTTCTCCCAGGGCGTCAAGATGGCGGCAGTATTCGCGGTCATGCTTCCTATCATGGTAGTGTACCCGTTCCTGCAGAAGTATTTCGTAAAAGGCATGCTGGTAGGTGCCGTGAAGATGTAAGTATTATGAAACCGGAATCCATATCTGGAAATCGGAAGTAATACTCAAATAAAATCATTTTTTGAAAGGAGAGCATTATGAGAAAGGTAAAGAAGTTTGCTGCATTGTTACTGTGTGGCACGCTGACGCTGACTGCTCTGGCAGGCTGCGGAGGCAATGATGGAGGCTCTAAGGAGAGCAGCTCTGCCCCGGCGGAATCCAAGGCGGAGGAGAGCAAGGCTGACGATGCCGGTGATGCTGGCGAGGCAGAGGATGCCGGTGGCGAAGCCGCAAGCGGCGATGCTGTTCATTTCACCTGGACGGCTTACAACTGTATCGCGGGCAAGGATTACAAGGATCCTCTGTTCCTCTGGATAAACGATAAGTTCGGCGTTGACATGGAGGTTTTGGCAAATGAGCCCAGTGGCGCTGACGAGAGATTCCGTACACAGGTCATGGGCGGTTCGCTTCCCGATTGTGCGAACTGGGAGGGCTTCACATTCTCTGAGTACTATACTTACGTTGACCAGGAGCTGCTGCGTCCCATGCCTGACGGCTGGGAGGAGACATATCCCAACATAGCCAAGATGGTACAGTCCTCCGGGTATGCGGATTACCTGAAGGTGGACGGCAAGACCTACGCAATCCCTCATGTTATCTTCGATAACTTCGTAGAGATGAATCCTCCTCTTAACCATGCCAGCCTGTTCATCAGAAAAGACTGGGCTGCGGAAGTCGGCATGCCGAATCTGGGCGATGGCCATAAGCTGAAACTGTCCGAGCTGAAAGAGTATCTGGAGGCTGTCAAGGCAGCAGGTCTGACCGAGGATGGTGCTTTCTTAAGCGGTAACGCAGGCAACCTGACGCTGATGTTCACTTATGCAACTGGTGCTCCTTACAGGACCTTTGTCAAGACCGACAACGGCTATGAGTACACCCTGGATTCCCAGAAGGATAAGTGGATCAACCTGATTGAGACCATGAGAGAGTGGTTCAAGGCTGGCCTGATCGATCCCGACTATATTGTTGTCAACGATATCTATGATGCACGTTCAGCTATCATGGCCGGTACACTGGCAGCTATGTATGACAGCGGTGACTGCGGAAATACCAATACCTATATGACAGGTTATCAGGCGAACTTCGCGGATCGTGATGCTTATGAAGATCTCTACGCTGTACAGATTCTCACCGATGAAGGCGAGTCCAATATCCTTGAAGTAGGCAACTACTGGACCGTGCAGGTCTTCAATCCCGAGGTAGACGATGCCAAGATGGCTAAGATTCTGGAAGTCATGGATTGGGCATGCAGCCCTGAGGGCGAGGTTTCTACTATGGCTGGTATCCCCGAGGTAGACTGGAAGTTTGGGGATGACGGAAAGGTCGAGACCATCAATGCCGTAAGCATCGAGAACTATCCTTCCACCGATATCCTGAACACGGCATTCAGCCACTGCCAGGATGAGCTTGGTTATTCAGGGGCAAGGTCCGATATGGATCAGCGCGCTATCGACAGTGCTTTGGCTGTGTTTGATGTAAAGAAAGCAGGTCATATCATTCCTTATGAGAAGGATTATGAGATTTACAGCAGCCCCACCAAGGATGTGTATTCTGTAAACTATCAGCAGAAAATCAACGAGCTGGTGGTCAGCGATGACGACATCGCTGCCGCATGGGATGCATTCCTGGATGAGAACAAGGGCATGTGGCAGCCTTTGCTGGATGAGTTGAACGCACAGTAAGTTTACGGCTGTGAAAGAAATGGAATAGAGAAAGCGATGTAGACGGCTCCCCCATCCTCC
>CAOOJO010000149.1 GCA_948496895.1 uncultured Acetatifactor sp.
CCTTCCATCTGTCCATGTAGAGGGAGTCATAGGCGTCCGCGTAGCCGTTCAGCTGTCTCCCCAGGCTCAGGCCCGCCCTGTCCACTGCGGCAAAGAGGCGCTTCACCCTGTCGCCGCTGACTTCATTGTAGCCCTGTCCGGCCTTTCCCCGGAGGCTGGTGGTGTTGGCGTACCCTCTGTACAGCATCAGGAAAGCCTCACAGCGGTCGCTCAGCGCGTCATAGCCGTAAGCGCTCTGATAGGCCTGGAGGATGTTCCAGTGGCTGCCGCCCCAGCGGTAGCTGGTGCCGCTCTGCAGCCTGTCCTCATAGGGGTAGAGGGCGGAGATTTCGCCGCCGTTCTCCAGGTAATCCCGCACCGCGGATGCCGCCTGGCTGTCCACGATCTTCACCAGGGCGTCGATGAGCCTGGACTGCTGCCTGGACAGGTCCTTTCCCATGCGCTCCTGGTACAGGGACGGATCCATCTGTTTGACGATGTCGTTCATCCGGTTGAAGGTGTCGAAGTCCGCGGACTTCATGCACTCTAAGTAGGTTTCCCTGTTGCGGGCGAACTGGCTTCTCAGGATGCTGTTCTTCCCCTTGGCGGCGGCCCAGGCGATGAATTTCTTTTTGTCTATGGAGAATGTCTCGTCGAACTCGCCGCCCCTTTCGTTCAAATCGCCCCGCAGGTCAATGCTGTCCATGATGTCCAGCATGTTGGCCGTGTCCGCTGCCAGGCATATTTTCAGGACATTGGCCAGCATGGGGGACTGGGCGTAGTTGACGAAAGCCGTGCCTCCCAGCATGCGCAGCAGAAAGCGGTTCACCGTCAGGTTGGCCTGGGCCTTTTTCAATATTTTGTCGTCTACTTTATCACGGTATACCGCATTAGTAATCTCGTCCAGTTCCAGTTTCGCCATCTGGTTCCCGTAGAGGCTGTGCAGGCTGTTTGCCAGGATTTCCCCGTACTCCTGCAGGAGCGCCATATCCTCGGCGCTGATTTTCGCCGATTTCTCCCCGGTATCTCCTCCCAGCCCCAGCAGCTTGCCCACGCCGGCCAGGAGGCCTCCCCCTTTGTCCGCCTTGTCCGCGCCCTCCTCCGTCAGCCTTACATTGGGGTATTTTATCCGGAAATAGGTCATCAGCAGGATGATCTTGCCGTTCTCCGTTTTGCTCTTCTGGTACTCCATGGCCTTTCTGAGGGTGTCGGGCCGGCTGTCCGCCAGCTTTATCAGGTTGGGGATGGTGTAGCGGCTGACCATATGCTCGTTCATGCCGATCTGGGCGGCGTAGACCGCTGCCTGCATGGCGGGTTCGGGCAGGAGGATGCGGTTCTTGTCGTAATTATAATAGCCGTTCCAGGGCATCATCCCGCTGCAGGTGGACTGGCCTATGGTGAACAGGAGGAGGCACAGCCGCTCGGCCTCCGCCTCCCGTCCCTTGTTGGTCAGGTCGATGCCCAGCGTCCGCAGCTTGGCCGCCAGGTCAATGGGGACGGCGGTGAGGTCGCGGAAAGCCAGCTTCTGCAGGGCCTCCTCCCCTGCAGCCCCGGTGAGGTAATCCTCCATCAGGGCGATTTCGTCTGCCGTGAACAGGTTCATCTGCTCCAGCAGCTCCACTATTTTGGCGGTTCTCTGGTTCTGTGGATTGATCATTGGTCTGGTTCCTCCTTATCTTATTCTGGTCTTATGTATAATAACTCTCTCCCCGGGAATATTCGTTCTTTTGCCTCAGCAAATATAGGTACTCGTTTATCTCGGTGTAGATTCCTGCCAGGGGGGCGTTCTCCTGCTGCATCCGGTGACGGTTGGCCGCCAGATTTTCCTCCAGGGCGGCCAGAAGCTCCGAAAGGTACTGCATGCCGTACTGGGCCGTCAGGGCCGCGGATTTCTGCAAATCCTTTAGCGTGCTGTCATGGACGGTGGAAAAGCCGCTCTGGCATAGGTCCGCCATCAGGGTGCGAATCTCATCGGCCATGTCCTCCATGACCAGGAATTTCGATTTGTGGTCCGGGCATGCGGCGGATGTGTCGCTTTCTTTGCTTTCTTCGGTTCCGGCGGCCGTCTGTCTTTCCACATCCCGGCCGTCTCCGGGCGGCCTACCTCCATCGGGAGCCTCGATCTCCGGCAGATCCACCGGATACATCCGCAGCCTCCCGTCCCTCAGATAGACCTTCCCCAGGAAGCAGGGCGGCTTCTTCCCGGAAATCCGCTCTAGGTATCGAATCGTACCCGCCTCCTCCCGGGAATAGGACACCTCCACCAGGAGCTCCCGGCCCGCCGCGTCATAAAGGGGCAGGGTCAGCTGCTGCTCTGTCTGGGAGAATTCCGCCTTGGCGCAAGCCTTTGGCTGGACGAACACGAGCTCCACGCCCTTTCCCCCGGCATCCTCCTGTCCCACATCCCCCTGTCTATCCGAGTCCTCCGGCCCCTCCGGGCCTCCCTGCTCCGCCAGCCAGTCCCTTTGCTGCTTCCCGATCTGCTCCTGAAACAGCGCTGCGAAATCACCATAATACCATTTTTCTATATCGGATATCCGAAGCCCTGCCTCCCCCGTGACCTCTCCCTTGGTCTCCTGGCTGGAGGACAGGCGGTTCCGGCTGTCGCATTTGGCCCCGGTCAGATGTATCCTCACCTTCAGGAGATTCTCAAAGGAGAGGTTCAGGCCCCAGGGGGCGCCTGCCTGCTGGTTCTTCCAGGCCCCCTTCTTTTGGGAGGCGTCATAGAACACGGGCCTTGCGTTGGTATAGGTGTACCACTGTTTCGTCTTCTCCTCCAGGAAATAGACTGTCTCCCCTTCGTATCCCGTCTGGCTCCGGAAATGCTCCATGGCTATCCCGATCAGGTCAAGGTCCCCCACCGGGAGATACCCGGCCCTGAACTCCCCTGCCAGCTTTCCCACGGCCTCCTGTCCTGTTTTCTGTGCCGCTCTCTGTTCTGTCTCCGGGCTGTCCTTTTCTCCTGCCTCCTGACTGAACTCCTCTCCTGCCGCCTGCCGCAGCAGCTGAGCTCGCCGGTAGAGCCTTGTCATCTGCTCCATCAGGTCTTCCGTGCGGAAAGCCGCCTTTCTGGCGAAGTATCTGCCGTAGGAGTCCGCCAGCGCCCTAAAATACCCCTCGAACCTGGAGAGCCTGGCGTTGTGGCTGATGACGGCAAGCCGCTCCAGGTAGTCCGGCGCGTCGGGGGACACCCGGGACAGCCCGGTGCCCAAAAGCTCCTCCAGGATGCGCTCCATCTGCCCCGCCACGTCCCTCACTTCCTCCAGGTCGTATGCCGGCGCGTCCGCAGCCTCTGCCCGGAGGGCCTCGCTGGTCAATGTGCCTGTCTCCAGCTGGCACCAGAGGATGGCGGCGGCCTTGTGCCTGCACAGTTCCTTTTTATGGCAGGTGCAGGTGGAATATTCCAGAGGGGACAGGAGCTTTACCGTCATCCCCTGTTCCGGCAGCTGGACGGTGACCACCGAGGACTCCTGTATCGCCGGGCGGATGCCGCCTGCGGCCTGGTTGACAAAGGCCTGGAAATAGCGGCTGCCCAGGGCTTTCTGGAGCTTTTCGAATGGGTAGGCGTTTATCTCCTTCCATACCGGGCTGTGCCGGTTCGGCATGCCTGCGGCCAGGTCGCCATTTTGGTTTTGCTTGACGGGACCGCTCCGCCCCGGCACACTGCCGGAATCGGAGGCGGCCTCCGGTTCCTGGACGGTTTCCTCTATTGGACTGCTCTCCGGCTTTTGGGCGCTCTCCTGTGATAGGCTGCTTTCCGGCCTAAACGGGCCAGAGCTTCCACTGTCAGCCGTGGCCTTTGTGCCCTCCGCGTTCTCTGTGTCCGCTGTCTGCAGATTCTGCACGTCCTCTCCTGTGGAATCCGTGCCGTCTGCAAGGCAGCGCTCCCGCAGGATCAGAATCCCATGCACCACATGGCGGCAGATGCTCCTGGAGGGGCAGGTGCACTTGCTCTCTCCCAGAGGAAAGCGCACCGTCACGGTCTCCGCCCCCACCTTTACCACGGCCTCGTCCCCCAGCGCACCGATCTCGGCGGCTCCTTCCGTGGATTTTCCTTCTTCCATGTCTTTATAGGCCCGCTTGACAATTCCCTTATTGCTGATGCCGATCAGATAGTCGTCATCTATCCCGGCCAGCCGTTCTCTCCACTCATCCATAGGAATCTCCTCTTCATAATAATATAGTAATTCCTGCCACCCTTCATGTCAAGCCGTCAAGCTTTTAAACCGCATTGCCGCAATAGGGCGCTGATGCCAGAGCCGCTGCCGGGCGCACCCAAGAGTGGTCCCCGGTTATTATAGATTTTTATAAAGGCTATTTCCTCTGGGAAGCTATTGCTGTATAATATTGATCCAGAAAGAAACTGAAAGGAAAGGAATAAGAGGATGCGTTTAGAGAAATCTGCGAGGATAGCGGCGGCTTCCTATATGGGACTATTTATCCTATGGGGAGGCCTGGAAATCTGTATCGTGCCATTTCTGGCTAGGTGGTTCGATGATACTACGATTGTATTCATCAAAGAAGTGGTATTGAAGATAGTAGTCTGGTTTGTTCCCGCTGTTCTTCTGTGCAGGCATTATCATGGGTTCTTAGGCATACAGACGAAGCTCTTTTCAGGCAAAATCCCATGGGCGAAATTGCTCCCGGTTCTTTTTTTGTTTACCGCGTTTCATCTGGTTTCGGCATATGTCGAAAACGGCGCCGTCTTCATCAGCAGCTCATTCCGCGCAGCTGATGTCTTGATAGCGGTTTCAGTGGGTATGGGAGAAGAGATGGTGTTCCGGGGATGGCTGCTGAACGTATCGCTGCGGGATAAAACATGGAGAGCCGTCCTTGTGAATGCGGTTTTATTTCTCTTGATTCATTTCCCTGTATGGATTCAGCAGGGGCTGTTATCTACATATGTTACAAGTGGAGCTTTTCTGCAGATTATGGCATTGAGCGTTATTTTCAGCTGGTCTTTCCTAAAAAGCAGGAATATGCTGGCTCCGGTCATATTGCACGCATATTGGGATTTCCTGTGTTTCTTATTCTGATACAAAGCAGCCGCGAAGCAAGCGCTGTAGAATCAGCTAGCTCCGCGGCTCTTTTTCATGCCAATATCCGGTCAATCCGCTCCCGCTGCGCCTGGTCGAACTCCATATTGCGGAGCATCCCCACATTGTCCAGTATCTGGGAGGGCCTTGACGCGCCGATCAGGACGCTGGTGATGTCCCCGTCCCGAAGAATCCAGGCCAATGCCATCTGAGCCAGGCTCTGTCCCCTCTCTCTGGCAACCTCGCCCAGGGCGCGCACCTTGTCCAGGGTCTCCTCCTGGATGGAGCTCTCCTTTAAGAACCTTCCGTCCGTGCGGACGCGGCTGTCCGCCGGGATGCCGTTTAGGTAGCGGTCGGTCAAAAGCCCCTGGGCCAGCGGGCAGAACGTGATGATGCCGATGCCGTTCTTTGCCGCATAGTCTTTCAGGCCATCGGCCTCGATGCTGCGGTTCAGCATGGAATAGCTCCTCTGGTTGATGATGAAGGGCGTGCCCATCTCGCGGAACAGCTTCGCGATGGCTATGGTCTGTTCCTTATCATAGTTGGAAATCCCCACATACAGGGCTTTGCCGCTCCTGACGATGCCGTCCAGCGCCCTGGCGGTCTCCTCCAGGGGCGTCTCAGGATCCGGACGGTGGTGGTAGAAGATGTCCACATAGTCCAGCCCCATCCTGCGCAGGCTCTGATCCAGGCTGGCCACCAGATACTTCTTGCTGCCCCAGTCGCCGTAAGGGCCTGGCCACATGTCGTATCCGGCCTTGGTGGAGATGACCAGCTCGTCCCTGTAGGCCCCCAGGCTCTTTTTCAGGATGCGTCCAAAATTCTCCTCCGCCGCGCCGTACACCGGGCCGTAATTGTTGGCCAGGTCGAAGTGGGTGATGCCATTGTCGAATGCGGTCTGGCACATGTCCAGCATGTTGTCGAAATTGCCATTGGAGCCGAAGTTGTGCCACAGCCCCAAGGACACCGCCGGGAGCTTCAGGCCGCTGGCCCCGCAGCGGTTGTATTTCATTTTTTCGTATCTTGATTCGTTTGCGATGTACATTTGGTTCTCCTCCTGAATGGATATTTTTGTCTTCTTATACCCTCCTGTCTTTCATCGGCAAGGGGGCGCTGTATCGGCTTATTGGTGCGCTCAATCCCCCGGACTGCAGCATCCCCAAAGTCGCCCATCATGTTTCCATCCCCTCCAGCAGATTCTCCATCTCCGTCCATTCGTGTATGTGCAGATGCTCACACTGCGGCATCCGCTCTCCAGAACGGTTTTTATAGTCCCTATCCGTACCGTTATCGTACCAAACGGGATAAATGCCAGCCTGGGCCGCGCCCTCGATGTCCGCCTGGGGATTATCACCGCAGTACCACACCTCATCGGCGCAGATGCCCGCTTTCTGTAAGGCGATATCGAACAGAATGCGGTTGGGCTTGCGGAGAAAATAATCGCTGGAGGTCATGATGAATTCAAATCGGTTCCTCGGCAGCAGCCTGTGGATTCGTCTGGCCAGGGCCTCCCCTGACCACAGCATGTTGCTGATCACAGCACTCCTGATGCCTTTCGCATTGATGTAATCCAGCATTTCCGCGGCATGGGGCATGATCCCGCCGGCGGAGGCCCCATCCCAGAATACGACCTCCATTTCCAAGGGCGTAAGCGAAAGCGTCATGCCAAGGTACTCATACAGCGTCCTGTTG
>CAOOJO010000150.1 GCA_948496895.1 uncultured Acetatifactor sp.
CCAAATGGCGGGAGGCCGCGCATCTGCTTTTATCCCGCCAGCCCGAAGTACAGCAGCACCACCGCCCCAAGCGCGATGCGGTACCAGCCGAAGACCTTGAAGTCGTGCTTTTTGATGTATCCCATCAGGAAGCGGAGCACGAAGAGGGACACGATAAAGGACACCACGGTCCCCACCACCAGCAGGGTCAGCTCCATGGAAGTGAAGGCAAAGCCAAACTTCACCACCTTCAAGAGGCTGGCCCCAAACATCACGGGGATGGCCAGGAAGAAGGTGTACTCAGCCGCCACTGTCCTGGACACGCCTATCAGCAGCGCTCCCACAATGGTGGCGCCGGAGCGGGACGTGCCGGGGAATACGGCAGCGATCAGCTGGAACACGCCGATGAGGAAGGCGGTCTGGAAGGTAATCTGAGACAGTTTGCGTATCCCGGGCTTTCTCCCCTTATTCCAGGTCTCCACCACAAGGAAGGCCACGCCGAACACAATCAGGGCGATTGCCACGCTGGTAGGGTTATAGAACAGCTCGTCGAACACGTCGTCGAAAAGGATGCCGATCACCGCAGCCGGCACGCAGGACACCAGAATCTTGAACCACAGAATCCAGATGTCCTTCTTGAAATAGGACATGATGCCGGTCTCCCCTGTCTTCTCCCGCTCCTTCCTGGTCAGGGCGAAGGGCCAGATCTGGCTCCAGAACAGCACCACCACCGCCAGGATGGCCCCCAGCTGGATGACCACGTCGAACATGCCGAAGAACTCCTCGCTTACGCCCACGCCGTTCTCAAGGGGTTTGAAGGGCATCAGGCTCTCCACCAGAATCAGATGCCCTGTGCTGCTGATGGGCAGCCATTCCGTGATGCCCTCCACTATGCCATAGATGATTGCCTTGATGATCTCAATGAACTGTTCCATTTTCACTCTCCATTCTTTCTTTTCTATGGTTCCCGTCTTTTGTGCCGGATGCTCCCTTTTCCAGGAAGGCCAGCAGCTCCTGATAGGATTCCGCCGCGTCCCGGTAGCCCTGACGGTAGAGGGCACGCAGCTTCTTCCCGTCCTTCTCCACCCGCCCCACGCCGCTGGCGGCCTTTGGCCGGATGACGAAGGCCTGGCCGCTCTTTCGCAGCCTTTCCACATAGGCCACCTGTTCCCTGTAGCGCGCGTCCCTGTGGGCCATCAGCTCCGCCACTTTGGGATATCGCCAGTACCTGGCCCGCAGCAGCCAGAGCATATAGCCTTTGACCCGCCTCCTCACGAAGCTTCTCTCCTTGGTCATGATCACCACATTCTTGGGGTTGCCGTCCAGGATGGATTTCTGGATGGGGATGGAGTCAATCAGCCCGCCGTCCAGGTAGAGCCCGCTGCCAATCCTCACATTCCGGGATACCAGGGGCAGGGAAGCGGAGGCCCGAATCTTCACGATGTCCTTTCGCATGTCCCGTATCCGGAAATACACCGGCTTTCCGGTGACGATGTCCGTTGCCACGCTGTAAGCCTTTCCCTTATATCGGGCAAAGGCCTCGTAGTCATAGGGATTGAGCTGCTCCGGCACCAGCCGGTAATTCATGTCCGCATTGAACAGATCCCCTGTGGTCACCAGGCTCCACAGGCTGCAGTACCTTTTGTCGTCCAGGTAATCTATGCACACGTCCCTGGCCCGGCCCCGCTGCTTCGAGAGATAGCTGCACATGCTGCAGGCCCCCGCGGACACGCCGTACACGCTGGAAAATTCTATGCCCTTATCCAGGAAAAAATCAATCACTCCGGCGGTATAAAGTCCCTTCATGCCGCCGCCCTCCAATATCAGTCCCGCCTGATACATGATTCCTTGCGCCTTTCTGACACTGCTGTCACTTTTCTTCCTTGCCAAAATTCGCCTGTCCTCAGCGGTAGGTCTCCTCCACGAACCGCCGCAGGGCCTTTAACGACCGCTCCACCTTTTCAGTAGCGATGCAGTAGGCCATGCGGAAATATCCCGGCGCGCCGAAGGTGTCCCCGGGCACCAGCACCAGGTCGTAGGCCAGCGCCTTGCAGCAGAACGCCTTGGCATCCTCCTCCAGGGCCTTGGGGAAAATGTAGAAGGTGCCGCCGGGCTTCACGCAGGAAAAGCCCAGATTCACCAGCTCTTTATAGAGGATTTCCATGTTGGTCTCATAGACGCTCAAGTCCGCCGTCTTGTCCAGCACCCTGGCCACCGCCAGCTGGATGATGGACGGCGGACAGTTGTGCCCGGTGCCCCGGGAAATCTGGCTGCACATGTTAATCATGGTCTCCGCGTCCTTACAATTCGGGTTCACCGCCACATAACCGATGCGCTCCCCGGGGATGGACAGGGACTTGGAGAAGGAATAGCACATGATGGTATCATCATAAAAGGCGGACACGCAGGGGGCCTCCACGCCCCCAAATATGATCTCGCGGTATGGTTCGTCAGAAATCAGGTATATGGTGTGCCCGTATTCCGCTGATTTCTGCCGCAGGAGGTCTGCCAGCTTCTGTAGGGTCGCCGCGGAATAAGCCACACCGGAGGGATTGTTGGGCGTATTGATCAGCACCGCCATCACCTTCTCGGTGAGCATCTCCTCGAATTTGCCGAAATGAATCTGGAAGCTCTCCGTGTCCGGGGGCACCACCTTCAGCACCGCTCCCGTCAGGTTCACGTAGGGGCCGTACTCCGGGAAATAGGGGGCGAAGGTGAGAATCTCGTCCCCCGGCTCCGTCACCAGGCGGAAGGCGTGGGCCAGCGCTCCTGCCGCGCCGGAGGCCATGAAGATATGCTCCTTCCGGTAGGGCAGGCCGAATCTTTTTTCCAGGGATGCCGCGATGGCCTCCCTGACGCTGGTGATGCCCAGGCTGGGGCTGTAGCCGTGGAGCTCATTGGTCTCCTTATTCTCCAGCATATGAATCATCTCGTCCGTAAATTCCTGGGGCACAGGCACGGAGGGGTTTCCCAGGCTATAGTCGAACACATTCTCATATCCAATCTCCTGCCCCCTGGCCGTGGCGAATTCCGACAGCTCCCGGATGACGGATTTTCCTGACAGCATGTCCTTATATTTTTGTACCAGCATTTTATTCTCTTCCTTTCTTCTATTCCCTGATGATATCGTCGTTCTTCTATGTCAATATTCTGCCATCATTTCCTGCGCTCTGGCACAGATGGAAGCAATAGCTGAGCATTCTTCCATTTCAATATTTTACCACATTTCTCTCCCATTACAAGCAAAAAAAGCAGCCGCCATGGTCGCAGCTGCATTTTTCTGTGTCTTTTTTGTTTTCATTCATCTGTCCCCATATCAGGTTCGTCAGAGTCTTTTCCCAGCTGGCCGGGCATCCATGTCCCTCATTCTGTCTCCTGTGCCCACATGAGGGCGCATTTCACGGCGCGCTTCCAGCCCTTCAGCAGCTCCTGACGCCGCCCTTCCTCCATGGACGGTTGGAACACCTTTCCAATCTGCCAGTTCGCCCTGATCTCCTCTTTATCCTCCCAGTAGCCCACCGCCAGGCCTGCCAGATAGGCTGCTCCTAAAGCCGTGGTCTCGATGCACTCCGGCCTGTGGACCTGGGTGTCCACGATGTCCGCCTGGAACTGCATCAGGAAATCGTTGGCGCTGGCCCCGCCGTCCACCTTCAGGCCTTTCAGCCGGATGCCGCTGTCCTGCTCCATGGCCCGGAGCACGTCCGCGGTCTGGTAGGCGATGGATTCCAGGGTGGCTCGGATGAAATGCTCTTTCGTACAGCCCCTGGTCAGCCCTACCACGGTACCTCTGGCGTACTGGTTCCAGTAAGGCGCCCCTAACCCCGCAAAGGCGGGCACCAGGTAGACTCCTGCGGTATCCTCCACCGCTTCGCAGTACTGTTCGGACTGGGCGGCGCTTTTGATCATCCGCATGCTGTCCCGCAGCCACTGGACGCCCGCTCCCGCCACGAACACGCTGCCCTCCAGCGCGTACTCAGGCTCCTGGCAGGTTCCGGCGGCGATGGTGGTGAGCAGCCCTGACCGGGAAGCGATGGCATCCTTTCCGGTGTTCATCAGCAGGAAGCACCCTGTGCCATAGGTATTCTTCACCTCGCCCCGCTCGAAGCAGCACTGGCCGAACAGGGCCGCCTGCTGGTCCCCTGCCGCGCCGGCAATGGGAATCTGGCCGCCCAGCACGGAAGCGTCGGTATGGCCGTAGATGCAGCTGGACGGACGCACCTGGGGCAGGATTCCCGCGGGGATGCCGAACCGCTCCATGATTTCCTCATCCCAGACCAGCCTGTGGATGTCGAACAGCATGGTGCGGGACGCATTGGTATAGTCTGTCACGTGGACTGCGCCCTTGGTCAGGTTCCAGATGAGCCAGGTGTCCACTGTGCCGAAGAGCAGTTCCCCTTTTTCCGCCTTCTGCCTGGCTCCGGGCACATGCTCCAGGATCCAGGCGATCTTGGATGCGCTGAAGTAGGCATCGGGCACCAGGCCGGTCTTCTCCCGAATTTTTATGTCGAAGTCGTCCTCCTTCAATGCCTCTATCATGTCCGAGGTGCGGCGGCACTGCCATACGATGGCATTGTATACAGGCTCTCCGGTATTTTTGTCCCACAGAATTGTAGTCTCCCGCTGGTTGGTGATGCCGATGGCAGCTATCTGCTCCGCGCTTACACCTGCCATGGCCATGCACTCTGTGGCCACCGACAGCTGGGAAGACCAGATTTCCTTGGGATTGTGCTCCACCCAGCCGGGCTTGGGGTAGATTTGCGTGAATTCCTTCTGGGACATGGAATGGATGGTGCCTGTCTTGTCGAACAGGATGCATCTGGAGCTTGTGGTGCCCTGGTCTAAGGCCATGATGTACTTTTTCATTTGCGTTCTCCTTTCCGAATATAGGCACAATTCGACGCTTGTACTTGCAAAGGGCCATTGTCGTCCTATCGGACAGCGAAGCTGTTTTTTTACGCTATGCTGTCAGTCTATGCCTCCGTATGATTCTGCATATGGCGTTAACTGCGATAGTCGTTCTTCTGCGCTCCGCTCACAGCTTCGCGGCATATTTGGCGCGGTCATCCATGGGAAGCTTCAGTGCGTCCATGGCCTGTTCGGCAGTCCATTTCATGCTGTCCATCAGGTTCTGAATGGATGTCAGTATGGCGTTTTCTCTGCCAGATTCTCTGCCTTTTTTTCTCTCTTCCTCAATCTCTTCCTTCATCAGCTCTCTCAACGCGTCACACATGACAAAATCCCTCCTTACCTCATCGTAGACTTTCCCATTTGCAGAAATACTGACCTGCAGGACTGCCTCCGCATTGTCCCTGTCCCCCGGTTCCGTCAGCAAGGCCGCTTTTCCTATGAAAGCCCTGACATCTTCCTCTCTGGCGTTTCTGGAAAGAATGCGCAGCCCGCTGTGCGCCTCCGGGCTTAGCTGCCCTGTCACCACTATCTGCGTGTCGAACAGCACATTCCCTTCTATATAGTATATTCCCGGAAACCGTTGCTCAATCTTCAGCCCCGCCTTTTTCAGAGCTTTCAGCAGTTCCCTGGGACATCTCTCCCGGAAAATCGATACTGTCAGCTCTTGTGCAGGAATCTGGTCTACCGTATCCCCGAATCCTTTGTACAGACATGCATATCCTATCGTCTTGTAGTAGTCGTCTATGGACAGTCCGTCCTCCGGACTTTTATACTCTACTACATTGTATCTTTTGAAAATGCGCCCGATTTCGTTCTCAATGCGTACATCCGCCAGCTTCTTTATTATCAGCAGATCCATCTGAAGCGGCGCTTTGCTCAGATTGTATTCCCTCTGGAACGCAAGCACGTCCTTATTGGAAATCAGTTCAAGCTCTGCCGCACTGCAAAAACCCGGGTGCCATTGAATCGTCGCCTCTTCCAAGGAATGCTCCTCTTCCAAGGAATGCTCCTCTTCCAAGGAATGCTCCTCTTCCTTTTTTCCTGCCACCGGCAAGCACCTCCTGTCTGTACCTCCATTCTATCATTTAGCTCCTGAATATGACAAGCTTTTTCAGGGTAAAAGTCAAAAAATGATTACACAGAAACAGTTCAGGCGGCTGCCTGAACTGTTCTGTATTGCTTATCGTATTGCCCGCTTTATAGACTACACTTTTGTCTCGTTTTCATTTGTGGAGCCTTATCAGTTAAAAGCCTTCACAGTCTCCTTCGCTTTCTCGAACTTCTCCTGCTGCTCCGCCAGGGCCTCCTCATAGCCCATGGCCTTTACATCGTTGATCATCTTCTCCTTCTGTGCCGCAAAGGCCGCCTCATCCGCACAAGTGATGATCTTCGCGATATTGGCCTGGAAATACTCGTCCGCCTTGTTGAAGATCTTCGCGGAATCATCGGAGACGGATTCCATCAGTCTGCTGGCATTCACGTTCTCGGACAATGTCTTGAATCTGCCGTCCTCCACCATCTGCACATAGGCCTCGCCGGGATACTGGGCCTTTCCATCTGTGTAATAAGCGCTGAAGTCCATCTCCGCGGGGTTCACGTTCTGCAGATTGTACTCCTTTGATGTAGTCAAATTAACCGGATAGCCGTCTGCTGCCGGATTGGTAGCGGCCTGGGATGTCAGGCAGTTATAGGTTTCAAGTCCTCTGCTCTTAGCATATCCAGGCTCCACTGTGTCGCCGCTCAAGAAATTCTCCAGCCGGGTGCCGATTAGCTGCGGAACGCCGTCCAC
>CAOOJO010000151.1 GCA_948496895.1 uncultured Acetatifactor sp.
TCACCACAGAAGAACTGGACAGGCTATTCGACCTGGCGAATGATATTGAGCGCAATCCCGCCAAATACGCCCATGCATGCGATGGCAGAATTCTGGCCACCTGCTTCTACGAACCCAGCACCCGCACGCGCTTAAGCTTTGAATCCGCCATGACCAGGCTGGGGGGCCGCGTCATCGGTTTCTCCGACGCGGCCTCCTCCTCCGCCTCCAAGGGCGAGAGCGTGTCCGACACCATCCGCATCATCTCCTGCTACGCGGACATCTGCGCCATGCGCCATCCCAAGGAGGGCGCTCCCATGGTGGCGGCTGAGAAATCCGGCATCCCCGTCATCAACGCCGGGGACGGCGGCCACCAGCACCCCACCCAGACCCTGACGGACCTCCTGACTATCCGCAGCCTGAAAGGGCGCCTGGGCGGCTTCACCATCGGTCTGTGCGGGGATCTGAAGTTCGGCCGCACCGTCCATTCCCTGATCAATGCCCTGGTGCGCTACAGCGATATCCGCTTCGTCTTCATCTCCCCCGAGGAGCTGCGGGTGCCTGACTATATCACTGAGATGCTTAAAGCAAAAGGCATCCCCTACGAGGAAGTTATCCGCCTGGAGAACGTGATGCCCCGGCTGGATCTGCTATACATGACCAGGGTCCAGAAAGAGCGCTTCTTCAATGAAGAGGACTATGTCCGGTTAAAGGATTTCTATATCCTGAATGCCGACAAGATGGCCCTGGCAAGGCCGGACATGCTGGTGCTCCATCCCCTCCCCAGAGTCAACGAAATCTCCGTGGAGGTGGACTCCGACCCCAGGGCATCCTACTTCAGGCAGGCCCGGTACGGGGTCTATGTAAGGATGGCGCTGATACTGACCTTGCTGGAAATCCAGGTGTAGCCAGTCCGCTGACGGCCCAGTGCCTTCATACAGGAATCGGCATCGAACTTCGAAAAAAGCTTCGGAAAGGATCGACATATGTTAAATGTAGGAAAAATCGAGGAGGGCTTCGTGCTGGACCACATCAAGGCCGGCAGGAGCCTGGAAATCTATGAGCATCTGCAGTTGGACAAGCTGGACTGCACCGTGGCCATCATCAAGAACGCCAGGAGCAATAAGATGGATAAAAAGGACATCCTGAAGGTGGAATGCGACATCGACATGCTGGACCTGGACGTGCTGGCCTTCATCGACCACAACATTACCGTCAACGTCATCAAGAACGGGGAGATCGTGGAGAAGAAGGAGCTGACGCTGCCCAGGCAGATCAAGAACGTCATCAAGTGCCACAATCCCAGGTGCATCACCTCCATCGAACAGGAGCTGCCCCACATCTTCTGCCTGGCGGATGCCAAGAACGAGGTGTACCGCTGCAAGTACTGTGAGGAGAAATACATGTCCTCGGCCAAGTGGACATAAGCAGATTCGGGAACTGGGATAGATGCGGCTATCATCGACCGCATCTATCCCTGTATTTTTACGCGAAAACCGGCTTGGCGAAGCCCTTACTGTACTTTACAGCGCCTTGCCCTTGGATGCCGCATAAGGCACCGAGCCCTCATAGACGGAGGATTGCATGATGATGTCCAGCATCCTCTTGGCGCAGGCCTGGAGCTCGCCCAGGGTAATCGGGCAGGCCGCATCGCCCTCCGCCGCGCCTACGGACTTCACGATCTCGTCCACGTCCGCCTGGCTGCCCGGCATGGTCAGGTCGTTCCCGGCCTTGACGCAGCCCGCCGCGTTGGACGCGCCGTACTTGAAGTTCTGGCCCGGATTCATCTCGATGCTGCCCGTGGTGCCCCAGTCGGTCATGACGATTCCCGCGAAGCCCCATTCGTCCCTGGCGATGGCCGTCAGCAGGTCGTAGCTGTTGGCAGTATGGATGCCGTTGATCAGGTTGTAGGAGGTCATGATGGACATGGGCTGGGAAGCCCTCACCGCTATCTCGAAGCCCTTCAGGTAGATTTCGCGGATGGCCCTCTCCCCCACATGGGAGTTCACATGCATCCGGTTGTCCTCCTGGTTGTTGAAGGCGAAATGCTTGATGGTGGTGCCCACGCCGGGATGCTTCTGCACGCCCAGGGTATCGGCGGCAGCGCACAGGCCGGCCACCAGGGGATCCTCGGAATAGTACTCGAAGTTCCGCCCGCAGAGAGGATTCCTGTGGATGTTCATGCCCGGGGCCAGCCACAGGGTCACGCCCAGCTCCTCCATCTCCTCTCCCACGATGTCCCCGGCCTCCTCTATGACCTCCACGTCCCAGGTCTGGGCCAGCAGGGTGGCGATGGGGATTGCGGTGCAGTACTGGTAATAGTGTACCGCGTCTGCAGGTATCTCCGGCTTCGGCATATTGCCCATGAGCAGCTCCATGCCCGGAATAGGCGCCGCGCCCGTGCCCGGAATCAGATTGCCGTCCGCATCCGCCACGAAACTGGTGGAAAGACGCAGTCCAGCAGGGCCGTCCGCCAGGATCATATTGCGGATGCCCCTATCCTCCAGCATCAGGGAGGTGGTGTCTCCCGCCGCTCCCGGACAGGCTGCGGAAGCCGCGCCGATGATGGAATCCGAGCCGAAGCCGCCCCTGGCCGTGCCCACGCACAGCTCCGCCATCTCCGGGACGGTAAGCTGGCTCACCAGCTCGTCCAGCGTGTATCTTCCGGCCTTTACGTCGTCCATGGTAATCTTCTGCTCTGTCTTCTTCTCCGGAACCGCTTCCTCGGCTTTCCGATAGGATGCGGTCACACAGGCAATGCTTGCCGCTGAAATGGGAACCACCGGGGCATTCTCCTTTTCCGCCGCCTCTCCCTCATAGCTGTAGCAGGCCACGCCCTGAGCGGAAAGCTCCTGCATCCCGCAGTCCAGCGGCAGACGGTTGGAGAGCTTCTCCGTGACGGCCTCTCCATCCAGCGCAAGGGCGGCCGCCACAGCGGTATCCCGGGAGCTTGTGCCTACACGCACATAGTATGTCCCTGCCTCCAGAACCCAGGCGGTCCTCTCCGCATCGTAGGAAGCCATTGCCTTCACAGGATAGGAAATGGTAAGCTCCTGGGACTCTCCCGGCGCAAGCTCCTTACTCTTCTTATAAGCGGCCAGCTCCTGATAGGGCTTCGCCAGCCTCCCGGCCGGGGCGGAATAGTACACCTGCACTACCTCTCTGCCCGCGTATGTACTCCCGCTGTTGGTCACCTTCACCTTCACGGTGACAGCATTCCCGTCCGCTTCCACGCTCTTCGCCTCCACAGTGAAATCCGTGTAGGAGCCGCCATAGCCGAAAGGATAGGCCGGGGCCACGTTAAAGGTATCGAAATAACGATAACCCACATAGATGCCCTCGGTATAATACTCGTCGTCGATGTCGCCGTTCATATGGCTGAACTTCTCCGCGCAGGGATAATCCAGGTAATTCTCCGCCCATGTGGTGGTGAGCTTGCCGCTGGGCGTCACCTTGCCCGTCAGCACGTCCGCCAGGGCATAGCCGCCGATATTGCCCGCCTGGCTCATGAGCAGGATGGCATCGATGCCCTCTTCTCCCCGGAGGAATTTGGTGTCGATGACGCTGCCCACGTTGAGCACCACGATGAGCTTCTCGTACTTCTCCCCCAGCAGACGGATTGCGTCCTTCTCCACCTGGAAGAGGTCATATTCCCCCTCCACAGGCCGTCTGTCTTTGCCCTCGCCGGAGTTGCGGGCGATGACATAGATGGCAGTGTCGGCTTCCGCCGCCTCCACATCCTCCCCGGTGACAGGAATGATGGCGGGCTCCATGAAAGGATTGTTGAACAGCTGCATGAACGCCCCCTGGCCGTCCTTTTTGACCGCGGCGGCAAAGTCCGCAAAATAAGCTTTCCTGGCCGACTCCACGGCCTCATCGTACCGGTCCAGCCAGTCCTTGGTGGCTACGGTAAAGCCGGCGGCCTCCAGCCCCTGCTCCACGCTTGTCACCGAGCGGCTGTTCACGTCCCCGGAGCCGGTTCCGCCCTTCACCGTCCGCCTGGCCCCATTGCCGAACAGGGCTATCCGCTTCCCTGTCTCCGCCACCGGCAGCACGCCGTTGTTCTTCAGGAGCACCATGCCCTGGGAAGCGATTTTTCTGGAGCGCTCCATGTTCCTGGTCTCCCGGGCGCTGATTTCGGAGCTCCTTGATGCAGAAAATCTTGCCATGAAAAATACCTCCTTGCGTATGATTTTGTTTCTTTTATCATAACGAAATCTACGATGTTTTGCAATGACATTTCTTGTCCTTTATTACCATATTCCATACCCACATGCATTTGCGGCACCTTTCCCTGACTATGCGGCTTACGAAATCTCATCCTCCAAATCTTTATGAAAACTTAAGGTGATTGAACGCTATTTTTTTAGAAAAAACTGGTACGCTGTCGTATAATGGAAAAAGACATATATCTGGAAAAAGAGGGACCGACGCCATGAACGACACATACACCAAAGACATCATCGACAGCAGCGACAGCTTAATCGCCGAGAAGAGGGAAGCTTCGGCCGGCCTGACCGCGGGGGAGGTGGAGGAGCGCATCGCCCAGGGCCTTGTGAACCGCGCGGACATCACCACGGACAAGACCACCGCCCAGATTGTAAAATCCAACCTTTTCACCTATTTCAACCTGATCTTCCTGATTCTGGCGGTGCTCCTGTGCCTGGTGGGCTCCTACCGGAACCTGACCTTCCTGCCGGTGGTCATCGGGAACACGGTCATCGGCATCCTGCAGGAGCTGCGGGCCAAGCGGGTCCTGGACAGGATGAACATGCTGAACGCCCCTCACGCGGTGGCGGTGCGGGACGGCGTACAGTCCAGGCTTCCCTCGGAGGAGCTGGTCTGTGACGATGTGGTGGTGCTCTGCGCCGGGGATCAGATCTGCGCCGACGCGAAGATCCTGGAGGGAAGCGTCTCCGTAAACGAATCCCTCCTCACGGGGGAGGCGGACGAGATCCGGAAAGCCCCGGGCAGCGCCCTCCTCTCGGGCAGCTTCGTGGTGTCCGGGCGGTGCCTGGCCAGGCTGGAGCGCGTGGGGGAGGCCTCCTATATTTCCAAGCTCACCGCCCAGGCCAAGGCCATGGGCAGCGGGGAACAGTCCGAGATGGTCCGTTCCATCAACCAACTGGTGAAGTGGGTCGGCATCCTGATCATTCCGGTGGGCGCCATCCTGTTCTCCCAGGCCTATTTCATGAACGGGGAGACCATCCGCACCAGCATCGTGTCCATGATAGCGGCCCTCATCGGCATGATCCCCGAGGGCCTGTATCTGCTGACCACGGCGGCCCTGGCCCTGAGCACCGTCCGCCTGGCAGAGCAGAAAGTCCTGCTCCACGACATGAAGAGCATCGAGGCCCTGGCCCGGGTGGATGTGCTGTGCGTGGACAAGACCGGCACCATCACCCAGCCCGGGATGGAGGTGGTGGAAGTCCTGCCCCGGGGCACGGGACAGGATTTGGAGCGGCTGCTCGCGGATTACGCCGCGGCCATAGAGGACAACAATGCCACTATGGAAGCCATCAGGGCGTATACAGCGGCGCTTTCTGGGAAAGAGCCTTCTGAGGGGGAAATTAGCCGCGAAGAGAATGGGAAAGCCTGCGCACAGACACGCGCTCACCTGTCCACCCTCCCCTTTTCCTCCTCCAGAAAATACAGCGCCGTGCGGTTTTCGGATGGGGAATATGTGCTGGGCGCGCCGGAATTCGTGATGCGGGAGGATTACGATTCTATATCTGATGAAATCACGACATATCTGAAAAAAGGCTATCGGGTGCTGGTCATCGGGAAGCGCGATGAAACCACACCTGGCAAAGATGCAGAAGCCAGAATGGCACAAGTGCCTATAGAATCGGAGTCAGGAGGCTGTCTGCCAGAAGCGGCACCGGATGGCAGTCTGTCAATGGATACAGCGGAACCGGAATTCCTGAACTCCCTGGCAGATAGTCTTCCCGGAAAAGTGCGTCCCATAGGCTACGTCATCCTCTCCAACCCCATCCGGGAGAATGCCGTGGAGACTTTCGCCTACTTTAAGGAGCAGGGCGTGGACGTAAAGGTCATCTCCGGGGACAACCCCGAGACCGTCTCCGAGGTGGCAAGGCGCGCCGGCATAGAGGGCGCGGAAAGATTCGTCGATGCAGGAACCCTGGAGTCGGAGGAGAGCTTAAGCGCCGCGGCCAGCCAGTACACAGTCTTTGGCCGGGTGACGCCGAAGCAGAAGCAGCTCCTGGTGCAGGCCCTGCAGAAGTCCGGCCACACCGTGGCCATGACCGGGGACGGCGTCAACGACATCCTGGCCATGAAGGACGCGGACTGCAGCGTGGCCATGGCTTCCGGCAGCGAGGCGGCCACCCAGGCGGCACAGGTGGTGCTGCTGGATTCCGACTTCGCCCACATGCCCAGCGTGGTGTGGGAGGGGCGGCGGGTGGTGAACAATATCCAGCGCTCCGCCAGCCTGTTTCTGGTGAAGAACATCTTCTCCCTGCTGCTGGCCCTGTTCTCCGCCGTGCTGGCCATCACCTACCCCTTAGAGCCCTCCCAGGTATCGCTGATCGGCATGTTCACCATCGGGCTCCCCGGGTTCCTGCTGGCCCTGGAGCCCAATAGAGAGCGTATCCAGGGGCATTTCATCCGAAACGTGCTGCTCAAGGCCCTGCCAGCCGGGCTGACGGACGTGGTGG
>CAOOJO010000152.1 GCA_948496895.1 uncultured Acetatifactor sp.
TGGTGGTAGTGGCCACCTCGGACAGGCCGGCCCTGGAGAGGAACAAGGCGGCAAAGACCGCCACGGCCATCGCGGAATATTTTCGGGACAGGGGTAAGGACGTGCTGCTGATGATGGACTCCCTGACCCGTTTCTCCATGGCTCAGAGGGAAATCGGCCTGGCCAGCGGCGAACCGCCGGTGACCAGAGGATATCCCCCCAGCGTCTATTCGGAGATGCCGAAGCTCCTGGAGCGGGCCGGATGCGCGGCCAGAGGCTCTATCACAGGCCTGTATACCGTGCTGGTGGACGGGGACGATTTCAACGAGCCCATCACGGACACAGCCAGGAGCATCCTGGACGGCCACATCATGCTGGACAGGAAGCTGGGGCATAAGAACCATTATCCTGCTATAGATATCTTACAGAGCATTTCGAGATGCATGGCCCAGATAGCGACCAAGGAGCACAAACAGGCCGCGGGGAAGCTGAAGAATGTCCTCGCCACCTACAACGAGGCGGAAGACCTGATCAATATCGGCGCGTACAAAAGTGGCAGCAACCAGTCCATTGACTACGCTATCTCGAAGATTGAGGCGGTGAACCGGTTCCTCTGCCAGGACGTGGACGAGAAGTTCAGTTTTGAGGACAGCGTGGCCATGCTGCAGAGGCTGTTCTGAGAACACGACAAAGAGGAAATAAAATGGCAAGATTTCGATATTCCATGCAGAGCATCCTGAACATAAAGCTGAAGCTGGAGACCCAGGCGAAGCAGGAATTCTCTACGGCCCGGGCGGCCCTGGATCAGGAGGAGGAGCGCCTGCAGGCCCTGTACGACAGGAAGAGCGGCTATGAGGAAGAGGGGACGAGGTTACTGTCCGGCACGCTGAAGCTGCGGGAAATCAATGAGAACAAGATGGCAATCCGCTGCATGGAGGATTACATAGACAAGCAACAGATTAATGTGAATATGGCGGAAGAGAAGCTGGAGAGGGCCAGAGAGCGTCTTGCGGAGGTCCGGATGGAGCGCAAGACCCATGAGAGACTGAAGGAAAAAGCTTTCGATGCCTTTCTTATGGAAGAGAAGCGGCAGGAGAGCAAGGAGATAGATCAGCTGACCAGCTATACCTATGGGCAGCGCAGAAGTGAGGAGAGCGCAAGGAGCGTATCCGTTTAGGAGAGTATCATATGGCAGCAAAAGAATTGAACCCTGTGGCCGCGGCGGCAGAGGAGGAAAAGGCAAAACTGAAGGAAGAGAAGAAGAAATTCCGGCAGGAGCAGAAGGCCCAGAAAAAAGAAGCCAAAAAGAGGGCTGCGGAGATCGCGAAGCAGGAGGAGGCATTGGGTGAGGACGGCGGCAACGGTCTCGTCACCTTTTTCGCCACACTGCTGATCGTAGTCCTGTGGCTGGCCATCGTCTGTGTGGTGATCAAGATGGACGTGGGCGGCTTCGGAAGCAGCGTGCTGACGCCTATCTTAAAGGATGTGCCTGTCATCAATAAGATTCTGCCCTCCAAATCCCTCCCCGCCTCGGAGGACGATACAGATTCCGAGAGCTATGGGGGGTATGACAGCATGGAGGAGGCGGTGGCCTATATCAGGCAGCTGGAGCTGGAGCTGGAACGGGAGCAGACCTCTTCCAAGGACAAAGATACACAGATCGACGGGCTGAAGGCAGAAGTCCTGCGCCTGCAGGAGTTCGAGCAGAAGCAGGCGGAATTCCAGCGCATCCAGACGGAATTCCTGGAGGAAGTGGTGTACTCGGACAAGGGGCCCGGCCCGGAGGAGTACAAGAAGTTCTATGAAGCGGCGAACCCTGCCTCCTGGGAATATGTCTACAGACAGGTAGTCGCACAGCAGGAGGCAGATAAGGAAGTCCAGGATTTTGCGAAGACCTATTCCGAGATGAAGCCCAAGGAGGCGGCGGCGGTTTTCAACGAGATGACGGACAGCCTGGATCTGGTGGCGAAGATATTGGATGCCATGGCCGTGGACAGCAGGGCGAAGATACTGGGAGCCATGGATGCCGGCGTAGCCGCGAAGCTCACGAAAATGATGGATCCGGACTCTTAAGGATCATATTTTCGGGGCCGATATAAACTAATAGGGGAAAATATTCTGACGATAAAAAGCGTCAGGATATTCACATATATCCCAAATAGTAAGGAAAAGAAAGGAGGGCAAGGATGACGAGTACAGCTGTAAAGGAAGTCAGACCGTTCTTCGCCGGCATGACAGTGGCGCAGACGGGCAAAAACGCCGCGTCAGCCGCCAGCTTCCAGAACATCTGGAACAATCAGATGAGCAGGAACACTGCCGGGGACGCTTCTCCGGACAGTACGGCAGACGCGGCAAAAAAGCAGGCTGTCTCCACAGAACAGCTGCAGAGGGGTTCTTCCCTGAAGGCGAAGGAAAGCCAGACCGTGCAGGAGGAAGCGCAGGAGCTTTCCCCTGAGGAGCAGGAGCGGGCCATGGAAGTGCTTGGCGGCGCGGCGTTCCAGCTGATGCAGGAGATTGCGGATGCTTTCGGCATCACGGTAGAGGAGCTCCAGGCTGTCATGGGCGATCTGGACATGAGCCAGCTGGACGTGCTGGACGCCTCCAGGCTCAGCGCGCTTCTGCTGAACCTGGGCGGTGCGCAGGATTTGTCCGCGCTGGTCACGGACGGGGAGCTGTATGACACCTACCGCATGCTGATGAACCAGCTGGAGAGCGTGCTGCAGGAGAGCGCCGATGTGCTGGAGACCCGGCCGGAGGAGCTGCTTTCGCTGCTTCAGAGCCAGGCGCAGGCGGATGAGCCTGTGGAAGAAGGGGGCGTGCTGCAGTCAGGAGAAAAAGCGCAGCTTTTCGAAGAGGACAGCCAGTCCGCCGGGGCGCAGACAGACATGAACGCCGGCGAAGCCCAGGAAGCCGTGCAGAGAGGGCAGGAGACCCAAAACGCGCAGAATCAGGGCCAGGGAGAGAGACAGGGAAGGCATTCAGAGGGGAAAGCCGACAGAGAACCCCAGTTCAACCTGTTTCTGCAGAACCTAAGGGCAGAGCAGTTCCAGCCAGGCGCGGCACAGGCTCAGAGCGTAGCCCCAAGCAGCCCATGGAGCGAGGCCACCCAGGACATCATGAACCAGATTCTGGATTACATGAAGCTCCAGCTGAACGCGGACAGCACCAATCTGGAGATGCAGCTCCATCCCGCAAGCCTGGGGACGCTGCAGATACAGCTCGCCTCTAAGGCAGGTGTGGTCACGGCGAATTTCATCGCCCAGAACGAGACGGTGAAGGCGGCGCTGGAGACCCAGATGATACAGCTCAAGGAGCAGTTTGCGGAGCAGGGCATCCGGGTGGAATCCATCGAGGTCACGGTTCAGACCCATGAGTTCGAGCGCAACCTGGACGAACAGGGCCGGGGGAGGAACAGCCAGCCGGAGAAGAAGGGCCGCGGCAGAAGGATCAACCTCAGCGGGGCAGTGTCCGTGGAAGACGCGGAAGCGCAGGAGACTGCGGCAGACAGGATGGCAGCCACCGGCAGCACAGTGGAGTACACCGCGTGACGAAATGCGCGGAAACATGTTTTTGGAAACGAAAAAACGATAAGAAAGGAGACTGCAGATGAGCATATTGATGGCGCCCGTGAAAGACGGCAAAATCCAGGAGACGAATACCCAGGCTTCTTTGAAGAAGGCGACTACCGCCGACAACAACGGCATGGACAAGGACGCGTTCCTACAGCTCCTGGTAGCCCAGATGCAGTACCAGGATCCCCTGGAGCCCACCTCCAATACGGAGTACATCTCTCAGTATGCGCAGTTCTCCCAGGTAGAGCAGATGCAGAACATGGCGTCTACCACGGAGCTGGCAAGGGCCACGTCCCTGGTGGGACAGGAGGTCTATATCAAGACCACGGACTCAAAGGGAAAGCCCAATCTGATATACGGCAAGGTGGACTATGTGGTGTTCGAGAACAACAAGGCGTATCTGGCAATCGACGAGTCGCTCTACGGGCTGGAGGATTTGGACACCGTTGTGGATTTGGATTACAAGAAGGCCTTCGACAAGGCATACGATTTCACGGTAGAACTGAATAAGCTTCCTGTGATAGGCAGCATCGACCTGTCCTATGCGGAGAAAATCGACAAGCTGGAGAAGATCTACAATGAGATGTCCGACTACGAGAAGAGCTTCCTGACAGAGGAGAACGTGGAGAAGCTGAAGAAGTACATCGAGAAGCTGAAGGAAGTGCGCAAGGCGGCAGGCCTGGAGGAAGACGGCTCGGAGGGCGGCGAAGGCGGCGGATCCGGCACGGAGGGAACAGAGGGCACGGAGAGCGCTGGCGGAGCGTAAAGCACGGTTGGCAGCGGATTCTCCAATCAGCTAAAAGGAGCATACAGGGATGGATATTCAGAACAATGGCTATATGTCCATTGCACAACTGACGGATCAATATCTGGGCAAGCCTCAGAGAACATCGGTCCGGGAGACCAGGGAGGGTCTGACCTTTCAGGATGTCCTGCGGCGAAAGGCACAGCCGGAAGCCGGGAGCCTTAAGTTTTCCAAGCATGCCATGGGGAGGCTGGCCGACCGTAATATCGAGCTGAACGACAGTCAGCTTGAGCGGCTGGCATCGGGCACCAGGAAGGCGGAGCAGAAGGGCATCAGGGATTCGCTGGTGATCGTGGATTCGCTGGCATTCATTGTGAACGTGCCGAACCAGACAGTGGTCACTGCAATGGACAGTACACAGACAGATGAGAACATATTCACGAATATCAACGGGGCAGTTATCATGTGACCGGACCTTTTGGGGGTCAAGAGCCTCTCGAATGACAGAGAGAGGCATGCTTCGTTGGATTCAGATTTAGGACTTAGAATTTAGGAGGAAGCAAGCACTATGATGAGATCTCTTTTCTCTGGCGTGTCGGGACTGAAGACACACCAGACCAGAATGGACGTTATCGGCAACAACATCGCCAACGTGAACACGGTAGCTTACAAGTACAGCACCATGACCTTCGCGTCATTGATGAGCCAGACCACCCAGAGGGCCAGCGGCGCCAATGCCACTACGGGCACCGGCGGCGTCAATGCCAGACAGATTGGCCTGGGCGTAAAGACCAGCGCCATCAATATCAATATCACGGCCCAGGGCGCAAGCCAGTCTACGGGGAATCCCTTTGACATCATGATTACAGGGGAGAATTTCTTCGTGGTCAGCGACGGCAAGCAGAACTACTTTACCAGAGACGGTTCCTTCTATGTAGACGGTGCCGGGAACCTGGCCATGACCAGCATCGGCTACAATGTCATGGGATGGCAGGTGGATACGGATCCGGTGACAGGAGATGTGAGGGGCATCAAGAAGGACACGGTGTCCGCTCTGCGCATCATGAGCTCCGCCAATATGACCTATCCGCCGGAGGCGACCAGCGAGGCTTATATGTCCGGTATCATTGATCTGAACGATACGGACGTGACTTCGGATGGCGGCAAGGTGGTGAACCTGAACTTCTATGATTCGTTGGGGTACACGTATACGGCAAAGTTTGCGTTTAAACAGGATCCGGGGGATGCTACTACGACTCCGCCGACTCCGGCAGATCAATATAAGTATACGATGTCACTTGTTGAGCTTCAGGATTCCACAGGAGCTAAGGTGCCCGCGGGAATTGCCGATGCGGATTATCCTGCCGAGATGGAAAAAATAATGAAAGGCTGGACAGTAGAATTCGACAAGAAGACAGGTAAGATTAAGCAAATTACAGAGGATGGGGGTACTGCGATTACCGATTTGAGTAAAATGCAGATAGATTTGAAATTTGCACAGATAAGCGGTGTAACCGGTACTGCACCTAATGAGACTCCAACAGGGAATTTCCGAAATATCAATTTGGATCTTTCCCAGCTGACGACCTTCGACAACAAGGGAACCTCCACCGCGGGAGCCACCAACGGCAAGGACGACCAGTACAATACCGGCTCCGGCCGCCGCGTAGGCGCGATGATCGGCGTGGCCATCCAGCAGAACGGCGAGATTTACGCCAGCTACGACAACGGCATGACCAAGCTCTTGGGCCAGATCGCCACCGCCAGGTTCCCGAACGCCTCCGGTCTGGAGAAGCAGGCGGATAACCTGTACTCCGCCACACTGAACTCCGGTGCCTTCGACGGCATCGGTGTGGACATCACCGCGGACGGCGGCTACATGTCCACCGGTCAGCTGGAGATGAGCAATGTGGACCTGTCCTCGGAGTTCACGGAGATGATCACCACCCAGCGTGGCTTCCAGGCCAACAGCCGTATCATAACGGTATCGGATACGCTGCTGGAAGAATTAACTAATCTGAAACGATAAATTTTTCTCGCATTATTATTTTGAATATGCTATAATGTCCTGGGCGGGGGGCAGCAGTCTGCCCCCCACATTCTTGTAAGAAGAGGAATCAATGAAGAGGGGCATTCATTATGATTGAAGTGACGAAACTGAACGGCGTGAAGGTTCTGGTGAACCCCCATCTGTTCGAAATCGTGGAGGAGACGCCGGACACGGTGATCACCCTCACCACAGGAAAAAAAATAATTGTAAAAGAAAGTAGACAAGAGATCAAAAATCTTGTAATATTATATAGAAAGGGTATTTTTGCGGAATAATCAAAAGAAGCAAAAGGGTTAGGTGATTCTC
>CAOOJO010000153.1 GCA_948496895.1 uncultured Acetatifactor sp.
CGGGAGTCGAACCCGTGTCCAAAAGCCCATTCCCTGTCCTTCTACTATCATAGTCCGTTATCTTCGCAGGTCTTTCTCCTGCATTTTCCCTCCTCTGACAGACAACGAACGATCTGGCAGATTCGGTAGCTTCATGGTACGCCCGCGCGGGCAAAGCTTAGCGCGCGTCGTTTCCCACATAGTCGATGCCCGGATTCCGGAGTGTGGGTGCCCCGGAGCGGACAAGCCGCCTTAAGGCGGCGTCACCAGCTGCGATTAAGCAGCCAGCGCGTACTGATAATTATCTTCAGCGTTTAGTTTAAGTTTGCGATTAACGTGTCGCAACGGATAGCTTCTCCAGCTGCAAGACCCCTGTCGAAACCTTTACTACCCCTTATTCAATTTTACCTACACCTTTATTATAACAATGTTTTCAAAAAGTGTAAAGACTTTAATTTCTTTTTCGAAACTTTAAAACTATGCCAACAACTCTGAAATATTTATTCCCAAATCCTCATAGATGCATACGGGAACCGTGTCCTCAAATGAATATTGATCCGTTCCCTTTTCGTGTTCGAAATCAAACACTGTGACGGTTTTTTTCAAGGGATTCACAATCCAGTATTCCCTGACACCCGCCGTCCGATATTTAAAAAGCTTTATGCCGTAATCCATCTGCCTGGTAGACGGGGATATTATTTCTATGATCCAGTCGGGAGCACCGCTGCAGCCCTTTTCGTTTATCTTATCACCGTCACATATGACCGAGATATCAGGCTCCACATAATCCCTGTCATCCTGGTTCAAAAACACCGCAAATGGAGCAGGAAACACTTCACAGCTTCCGCCTTTCGCCTTGACATAATTACATATAGCATTATACAAACCACCCAATATCCGCTGATGGCCTGTATTCGGCGGAGCCATCATATATATCCGGCCGTCAATGAGCTCCGCACGCTCCCCCTCGGGCAGGGCATAGATATCTTCGATTGTATGGCTGTTCTCCTCCAATAATGCCAAATCCATTTTCTGTCAGCCTCCTTCCTCATAGATTCCTGATTTTGAACTCCCGCTCCGTCTCCCTGCGCTGGTCCTTTCTGGCGATGGACTCCCGCTTGTCGTATAGCTTCTTGCCCCGGGCCAGGCCTATCTGGGTCTTGACCCTGCCGTTCTTGAAGTAGACCTGGAGGGGAACTAGGGTGTAGCCCTTCTCGGCCACCTTTCCCGCCAGCTTGTTGATCTCGTATTTGTGCATCAGGAGCTTCTTCACCCGCAGGGGGTCTTTGTTGAAGATGTTCCCCTTCTCGTAGGGGCTGACGTGCATGCCGTACACGAACACTTCCCCGTTTTCAATACGGATGAAGGATTCCTTGATGCTGCACTTGCCCATGCGCATGGATTTCACCTCCGTGCCGTGAAGGGCTATGCCGGCCTCATAGGTCTCGTCTATGAAATATTCGTGGTATGCCTTTTTGTTGTTGGCAATCAGCTTCTGTGGTTCCTTTTCCTTTGCCATTCCTGTCACCTCTGTTCAGGTGCGGGCCGCAGCAATTCTTTCTGTAATCGCCGCATGCACCTGCTCTATGAAACAATGCTGAAATCGATAGTCCGGTTGAACCTGTCGCAGTCCTCCACCCGCACCCTGACGGGCATGCCCAGCTTGTAGCTCTTCCCTGTGGCGTCCCCCACCATCTCATACCTGCTCTCGTCATAGCGGAAGAAGTCCCCGGGCAGCTTGGACACATGTATCAGCCCCTCCACCGTATTGGGCAGCTCCACATAGATGCCGAAGCTGGTGATGCCGGAGATGACGCCATCGTATTCCCGGCCGATTCGTTCCTCCATGTACTCCACCTTCTTGAGCTTGTCGGTCTCCCGCTCGGCCTCGTCCGCCCTGCGCTCGGTCTCGGAGCTGTGCTTTGCCACCTCCGGCAGGATCTCCTGGTAGTGGGCAATCCGCTCCTCCTTCAGCCTCCCCCGGAGCTGCTCCTTGATGATCCTGTGGATCTGGAGGTCCGGGTATCTGCGGATGGGGGAGGTGAAGTGGCAGTAGTAGGGGCATGCCAGGCCGAAATGGCCGCTGCAGTCTATGCTGTACTTGGCCTGCTTCATGCTCCGCAGGGCCAGGCGGCTGATCATGGGCTCCTCGGGGGTCCCGGCGATTTTGGCCAGGAGCTTCTGGATCTCCTTGGGGTGGACCTCCTCCCCGGAGGTCTTCTGCCCCGCCCGGCCCACGGCTTTCATATAATAGCCGAAATTATTGATGAACGCGGCCAGCTTCTGGATGCGCTCCCTGTCCGGCACATCGTGGACGCGGTAGACGAAGGGCAGCTCCATCCAGTAGAAATGCTGGGCTATGGTCTCGTTGGCCGCCAGCATGAAGTCCTCTATGATGTCCGTGGCCACATTGCGCTCGTAGGGCTTAATCTCCGTGGGATGGCCGTCCCTGTCCAGGAGAATCTTGCACTCCGGGAAGTCGAAGTCGATGGAGCCACGTTTCAAGCGCTTCTCCCGCAGAATCGCGGCCAGCGCGGCCATCTCCCGGAACATCGGGACGAGCTCTTTGTACTGCCCGTAGCCCTCCTCCCGCTCCGCCAGGCCCTCGTCCTCCAGCAGCGCCTTCACCACCGTGTAGGACATGCGCTTGTCCACCCGGATCACGGACTCGCAGATCTCATAATCGGAGATCTCCCCGTCCGGCTCCACTGTCATCAGGCAGCTGAGCGCCAGCCTGTCCACGCCCTCGTTCAGGGAGCAGATGCCGTTGGACAGCGCGTGGGGCAGCATGGGGATCACCCTGTCCACCAGGTAGACGCTGGTGCCCCGCTTCAGGGCCTCCCTGTCCAGGGCGGAATTCTCCTGGACATAGTTGGTCACATCCGCGATATGGACGCCCAGGTGGTACTTCTCTCCGTCAAAGGTGACGCTGACCGCATCGTCCAGATCCTTGGCATCCTCGCCGTCGATGGTGACCATGACCACATCCCGTAGGTCCCTGCGCCCGGCCATGTCCGCCTCGGACACCTCCTGGGACACCCGCTCCACCTGGTTCATGATTTTCCCTGAGAACTCCACCGGCAGCTCATAGCCGCGGACGATGGACATGATGTCCACGCCGGGGTCATTGATATGGCCCAGTATCTCCACTACCCTGCCCTCGGGACTCTTTCTGTCGCTGCCATAATCCGTGATGTCCACCACCACCTTGTGGCCGCTCATGGCCCCCTTGGAGTGCTCCTTGGGCACGAAGATGTCCTGGGGCAGCTTATTGTTGTCCGGGACTACGAAGCCGTAATGTTCCTTGGCTCTGTCATAGGTGCCTACAATCTGCTTCATGCCCCGGGTAACAATCCTGACTACCTGGGCCTCCTGCCGCTTTCCCTCGGTCTCGGGCAACAGGGCCACCTCCACGGTGTCCTTGTGGAAGGCGCCTCCTGTCTTACCCTCAGGAATGTATAAATCCTCTTCCCTGCCTTCTATCTCCACGAAGCCAAAGCCCTTGGCATGACTGATGAAGGTGCCTGTCAGGGCCCGGCCGTTTCCTTTGACATATTTCGCTTTGGAGGTGAGCGCCAGCTTCCCCTCCTCTAAAAGCTCCCGCAGGATTCCCCGGAAGTCTTCTCTGTCCTCTTTGGCCACCTGCATGAAGGCAGCCATCTCTTTCTCTTTCATGGGGACGTAGATGGAATCGCTGACCAGCTCACAGATGATCTTCTTCCTGGCGTCCCACGCTTTCTGACTCATATTTCCCATATCTTGCTATACCCCATTCCCGCCTTTTGCGGGTGAACATAAAAAACACCCTTGCAGCATCCGCAAGAGTGTCTCTTCTACGTATCTTAGAATACATTCAGGTTCAGTATGACCGCGAGGAGCATGAACAATGCGGCCAATATCTTGGTAAGCTTTACCAGCAGCCCCTCCATGGAGCGTCCTTTGTTCTTGCCCCAGTAGGTCTCAGCGGCTCCGCTGATGGCCCCAAGTCCTGCCGACTTGCCCTCCTGCATCAATACCAACACAACAAGCGCTATGCATATGATGATAAATAAAATTGTCAATATAATCTTTAAGGCTCCCAACTGTCCCACACCTCCTATGGTCTCCCTGGCCCTCACCACAGGCTCTTCTCTTATCGGAAAACCAAAACTTATGTCCAAACTTTATTTATCTTAACACAGACCTGGCAAAAAAGCAACTACTTTTTTGCCGTAAATTTAAGCCGCGAATTTAAGTACAGCTATATTGTGGTTGCTGGTTTGTTTTGATATAATGTTGACTCAGAAGGACGCTGTGTCAACTTCTGAATTCCATGTGCGCTGAAGCGCACGTAATCATGGTATCATCAATATTATCAAGAACACATGTACAATTTATATTCAGCCCGGCAAGGCATCCGCACTGTTCCCCTGATACTGCGTAAAAGCCTTGCTGCACCGGCTGGAAGAAAGGTGGCGGAATGAGTATATTAGCAGGGCAACCGGAATACTGCACGATGGATGACATCAGGAACCTGCCGGAAGGGCAGCGGGCCGAACTGATTGACGGCGAGCTGTATATGATGGCAGCGCCCGGTATGATGCATCAAAGGATCCTAATGGAATTGGCTTTCCGTATAAGGGATTATATAGGAAAAAATAGAGGGGACTGCGAAGTCCTTCCCGCTCCTTTTGCCGTATTCCTGAACGCAGACGACCGAATCTACGTAGAGCCCGACCTCTCCGTCATCTGTGATAAGGAGAAGCTCACGGAGGATGGCTGCAAGGGCGCGCCGGACTGGGTCATTGAAATCGCCTCCCCCACCAGCCGCCCCATGGACTACAATAAGAAGCTGTTCAAATACAGGACTGCAGGCGTCCGGGAATACTGGATCATCGATTATGAGCGCGACCTGATCACGGTCTATGATTTTGAACATGACGAGATGACGGATTACACCCTGAAGGACAAGGTAAAAGCCGGCATTTATCAGGATCTGGAAATCGATTTTTCACAGATGGTTCTGTGACATGGGAGCCTCTTCTCCATCGGCTTCGGATGAAAAAACATATTCCCACGGGAAGCGCCAGGCCTCCCGTGGGAATATTCTATTCTCTGTCCTATCCTCACAAGCGATCAAATCACCGCCAGAATCAATAGCAGCAGGAACAATGCCAGGATCACCCCCAGGACGATAAAGCCCCGGATAGCTCCCTTAAAGCACGACCTGGCATTCCTCTTGTAATGGAAATGCTTGAATACCGCTCCTCCGATCAGGCCCAGGATCGGCAGGAAGAAGGACACCAGCGTGTACCAGACGCTCCCGGTGTCATGGGGTGGGGCCTGCAGGAATTCCTCCAGATCCTTGGCCACCTTCTTCGCCTGCGCCTCCTCAGTGGTCTTGCGCGCCTTTGCGAACTTTTCCGTCTCCTCCGGCGAGATGATGTTGACGGCCTTCACCGGCTCTCCCTTCTCGCGCAGCTCCTTATACTTCTCGATCTCCGCCTTATTGCCATAGATCCAGTGATTATGGCCGATGTCCACGAACTCCGGCTTATCCGTGCTGTAGTCGTGGATAGAGGGATCGTAGACATACTGCACCTTGTTCTTCTCCAGCTGCGGATCCGGGATAGGAATCGCCGAAATCAGCGAGTGGGTGTAGGGGTGCAGCGGAAAGTTGAACAGCTCCTCCGCCTCCGCCACCTCCACGATCCGCCCCTTGTAGATGACGCCGATGCGGTCGGAGATGAAGCGCACCACGGAGAGGTCATGGGCAATGAACAGGTAGGTGACGCCCTTCTCCCTCTGGAACTTCTTCATCAGGTTCAGCACCTGGGCCCGGATGGACACGTCCAGCGCCGATATGGGCTCGTCTGCCACCACCAGCTCCGGCTCCATGACCATGGCCCGGGCGATGCCGATACGCTGTCTCTGTCCGCCGGAGAACTCATGGGGATATCTGGTCAGGTGCTCGGGCAGGAGCCCTACGTCATGGATCATGCGCTCCACCTTCTGCACCCTGTCGGCCTCGTTCTCAAAAAGGCCGAAGTTGTAAAGTCCCTCGGAGATGATATAGTCCACCGTGGCGCGCTCGTTCAGCGACGCCGCCGGATCCTGGAACACCATCTGCACGTTGCGGATGACCTCCCTGTCCAGCGCGTGCGGAATCTTCCCGGAGATGCGCACGCCCTTGTACTGGATTTCCCCGGCCGCCAGCGGGTTCACGCGGATGACCGCCCGCCCGATGGTGGTCTTGCCGGATCCCGACTCTCCCACCAGGGAGAAGGTCTCGCCCTTGTAGATGTCGAAGGACGCCCCCGTCACCGCCCGGACGGCCGTGTCGCCGCTGCCGAACGTGATGTCGATGTCCTTTACGGACAGCAGTATCTCTTTTCCGTTCTCTGCCTTCGGACCGTGCTCCGGGAAGAGGGAACGGCCTTTTTTCATTGTATCTTTCTTTGCCATGTTTCCTTCCTCCCTCAGATGTTGAACGCTTCCATGAGCTTGCTATGGATATCCTGGATGCCCTCCGGCTTCTCCACCTTGGGCGACCTGGGATCCAGCAGCCAGGTCTTGGCGTAGTGGGTATCCGTCACCTTGAACATCGG
>CAOOJO010000154.1 GCA_948496895.1 uncultured Acetatifactor sp.
CTGCGCTGGATTTCAATAGAAGTCCTGTAGAATCCGCTCTGGACATCCTCATCCGGAACCTCCACTATCTGGTAAGGCTCCCCCTGGTCTGCCACGGCCGGCGCTTCAAAGCAGGTGCTCTCCGCGTACAGGGTATAGGTTCCGGGCGCATAGTCCGTCTTCCCCAGCTGCGTGATGATGCAGAGCTCCTGGTTCTCCTCCAGTTCATATCCGCAGCCCTCCGGCAGCTGGTTCCACCGGAACGCATCCCCGAAGCCGCTTTTCATCAGCGACCTGCTCGTATCATATTCCTCCCCCGCCAGGCCGTCCTTCCATTGCCCCTTATAGTCATTGTCAATGGTTACAGACACCGTAAGGTCCCAATCCGTCTTCTTTGTCAGGATATAGCTGGCGGTCATTTCCCGTCCGGCGCAGGTGGTCTCCAGCAGTTCGATGGAGAACAGCTCATTGTCCATGACGATCTCCCCGTATCTCCCCCGGGGGACTGCCTCCGCGCCTGCCTCATCCCCGTCTGCCGCTTGCTGAGGATCCTCTCCCGTCTCCGTCTGCGCCTCCGGGGCGGAAAAGCTGTCGTCCAGGATTTTCCCGTAGATGTCAGGCCGCTGCTGGGCCTGGGGCACGGGAAGGGCGGAATCGTCCCTGTTGGCAAAGATGTCCCGCAAAGGGGTATGATCTATCAGATATTCCGCCCCCACATACATGGTGCTCATGACAAAGAGCGTAGCCGCCGCAGGTACCGCGGCCCGCCTCCACATCGAATGTCTTCTTTTCCCGTTTCTGTCCTTTCCCATATCCATGCCTCCTTCTGTCCTGTCTCTGTCCGCAGCACCTGTGCGGCTCATGGCCCGGTGCCCTGCCCTCTCCGGATTCCCCTCCAGAATGGCCCTGCGCAATCCTTCCTTTACCGTCACGCCTGACATAATATTGTCAACATTTTCTCTGAATTCCATCTACAACACCTCCCAGACATCCCGGGGCAGCTTTGCCCGGAGCTGTTCCCTGCCCCGCTTCAGCAGCGTGAACACCGTGCTCTCCTGCCGCCCTATGATCTTCGCGATTTCAGGAACCGGAAGTTCCTGGTAATAGTACAGCAGTATCACCAGCCTGTACTTATCCTTCAGCTCCATGATCTCCTTCATCAGGTCCATGGTGCGGTTCAGCCGCTCATATGCATCCCTGTCCGCGCTTCCATCCTGCAGCCCTCTCTCCAGCACCTGGGTGACCTCCGTCATCTCCACCCGTTGCCGCCAGGCGGAGGACAGATAGCTTTTGCAGGTGTTGATGGCGATCCTGGTGATCCAGGTCTTCTCCGAGGCACGGCCCTGGAATCCCTGGTAGTGCCTCCACACCTTCAGGTAGGTGTCCTGCACCGCGTCCTCCGCCAGATGGGGATCGCGCAGGTAGAGGGTGCACAGGCGCAGGAGCGAATCCCCGTATCTGTGGATCAACAGCTCCATGCCCTCCTCTGTCAGCGCCTCCCGCTCCCGCTGCCCGGCAAGCGTCAGCGCCATGCTCTGTCCATGCCCCATTTTCTCCCTCCGTTTCCGTAGATATCGTACATCCTTCGCGCCTCCTTTCAAACATTAGACAGGCGCAGGCCTTTCTTTTCTTGCATCAATTTTTATATCGCAGAAAAATCTCAATATGCAGTTTCTTTGCCTAAAAAAGGAAGCCTGCGCCAAATTTGGTTCCGGCGCAGGCTTCCGCTTCATGCTTTCAGCCTTCCTATTGAATCTCTTCTATTCGCACATCATCTTATTTCAGGGAAGCCCTCCCCCTGCAGCAGGCTTTCAGCTGTCCTGATGTCCTCCGGAGTAGTTATCTTGATATTCCGGTAGGATGCCTCCACCAGCCTTACAGGTATGCCGGACATCTCTTCTAATACCATGGCGTCATCGGTCACTGGCAGAGCCTCCCCTTTTTCCAGTCTGGCAAAGAGCCTCTCATAAGCCTGGGTGATCAGGGCAGTCTCGAAGACCTGAGGCGTCTGCACGGCCCAGAGGCGGCTCCTGTCCGGCGTCTGGGCCACGAAACCCTGGCTGTCCGCGATCTTGATGGTATCCTTCACCGGGACGGCTGCCACGCAGGCCCTGTATCTGCATGCCGCCTGATAGGTGGACTCCAAAAGGGCCTCTGTCAGGAAGGGCCGCGCCCCGTCGTGGATGAAGACGTATCCGTCTGTATTTGGCTGCGTCAGGCATCCCTCCGCCATGGCCCGGAGGGCGTTCCAGACCGACTCGTAGCGCTCTCTCCCGCCTGCTATCACTGCGGAAACCTTCCGGAAGCCGTACCGTTCCAGGATGTCCTGCCGTACATAGGGGATGTCCTTCTCTCCTGTCACCAGCACGCAGTCGTCGATTATGGCGGAGCGCTCCACCGCCTGCAGCGAGTACCAGAGGATGGGCCTGCCCCCCAATGTCATGAATTGCTTGGCCGTGCCGCTGCGCATCCTTTTCCCGCTGCCCGCAGCCAGCACCACAGCCGTACATCGTTTCTTTTCCATACTTAACTCTTCCTATTTAAGAACCGCTTCCTCCATCAGACGATTCCCCAATCCCGCCTCCCCAAATTCTTTCCGACTCCGGGAAAGGCATCCGCAAGGTTCTCGATTCTCCCGCCGTCAGAGTTTCAGGTTGGGCACGGCGTTCAGGTCATAGCCGCTGCGGACGCCTTTGATGTACTCGTAATACCCGGCCGCGCCTATCATGGCGGCATTGTCCGTGCAGAGCACAGGGGACGGGCGGTAGAAGCGGATATTCCGCCTCCCGCAGGCTACCTCAAAGGCGGCGCGCAGGGAAGAATTCGAAGCCACGCCCCCTGCGATGGCAAATTTATCGTAGCCGAACTTCCGCACCGCATGCAGGGAATGCTCCACCAGCACGTCTATCACCGCTTTCTGGAAGGAAGCCGCCACATCCGCCTGGTTCACCGCCTCCCCTTTCATCCGGCAGGCGTTCAGGTAGTTCAGCACGGCGGATTTCAGGCCGCTGAAGCTGAAGTCGTATTCGTTCTCCGCTATCTTTGCCCTGGGGAAAGGGATGGCGTCCGGATTGCCCTCTTTGGAAAGCTTGTCTATCTTGGGTCCGCCGGGGTATCCCAACCCGATGGCCCGGGCCACCTTGTCAAAGGCCTCCCCCGCGGCATCGTCCCTGGTCATGCCGATGATCTCGTAGACACCGTAGTCCTTCACCGCCACCAGATGGGAGTGGCCGCCGGAGGCCACTAGGCAGATGAACGGAGGCTCCAGCTCCTTGTTTTCGATATAGTTGGCGCTGATATGGCCGCTGATGTGGTGGACGCCTATCAGGGGAATCCCGGCCGCGAAGCTGATAGCCTTGGCCTCCGCCACGCCCACCAGCAGCGCGCCCACCAGGCCGGGGCCGTAGGTAACGGCGACGACATTAATGTCATCAAGCGACGCGCCAGCCTGGGAAAGGGCCTCCTCTATGACCTGGTTGATTTTCTCGATATGCTTTCTGGAAGCGATTTCCGGCACCACGCCGCCGTACTGCGCATGGAGCGCAATCTGTGTGAAAATAACATTGGACAGCACCTCCCTGCCGTTTTTCACCACGGAAGCCGCTGTCTCGTCACAGGATGTCTCGATGGCCAGCACCAGGACATCCCCCTCATGAACCTGTTCCAATTTTCTCCCTCATTCTGCCGCACAGAGGGCTGCAATCTGCATCCCGGCGGCGCTTTCTGTAGCCTGGCCCCGGCGGTCTTCAGTCCGTCGGGTTCACGTTCTGAGCCAGATCCCAGCCGTAAATCTTCCACCGCCTGCCCTCGTCTCTGCGCAGCAGGTAGACCATGTCCACCAGATTGCTCTGGCCCCCGTCCAGGACGGTATACATGCAGTGAATCCTGGCGAACTCGTATCCATCGTCTGTAAAGGTGTCCACATTGGCGCTGGAGGCCACAGAGGCCGCCGTAATCTTCCTGCTGTCCTCCTGGAAAGAGGTGATTTCCTCCTTGAGCTGCAGCAGATGGAAGGTCACGTCATTGGCGGCCAGCAGCTCGTCGTCGTAAAGCGCCCTGGCCTTCATGCCGAGCTGCTCTATCTCCTCCTCCCCGCATTCATCCGTGTAAAGGCATTTCTGGATGTCCACGTAATACTTCATCACTTCCTTGACCGTAGGGGGGTAGTTGTTCTCCAGGTCTCGGCTCAGCACAAGCTGGGCCGCGGACATGGCCGCCTCGGCATCGGCCTCCCGGTTTCTTGACGAGAGATAGGCGAAATAAGCCACCACTCCCACAATCAGTACCAGACATATGATTGCCCCCTTCGTCGTGTTCAAGCTTTTTAACGGGTTCCTCTTCATACCCTGCCTCCCCTCCGCCATACGGACTTCTATTTCTTCCTTATTTCTCTTCAAAGTTCAGCTCCACAGTCCTGCCGTCCCTGGCCGCCACCGTATTCGGGAAGATCTTCCTCACGTCCCTGAGATAGTCCTCCGGATGGGTCAGGGAGGGGCTGTAATGGGTGAGCCACAGCTCCGGGACCTCCGCCGCCTTCGCTATCCTGGCGGCCTCGTACATGGTCATATGCCTGTTCTCCCTGGCCTTGGCCAGCTTCTCCGGCTCGCCGTACATCCCCTCCAGAATCATCAGGTCGGATCCGGCGCCGTTTGCGGCGATGGCCTCCACCGGCCTGGTGTCCGTGCAGTAGGTCACCTTCAGGCCCCTGCGGGGTGCCCCCAGCACCATGTCCGGGGTATAGACTTTTCCATCCTGTTCCAGGGTCTCGCCCTTCTGCAGCCTGCTCCAGAGCTTCATGGGGATGCCCTGCTCCAGGGCCCGCTCCTTGTCGAAGCGCCCGATCCTGTCCACTGTCATGGTATATCCATAGCATAATACGCTGTGGTTCACTTTAAAGGCCTTCAGCCGGAAGCCCTCGAAGGGGAATTCCTGCTCCTCCTCGGTGATTTCCTGCAGCCGCACTTCAAAGGGTAGTTCCGGCGCGATGGTGCGCAGGGCATTGACCGTTCTGGTCAATCCTTTGGGGCCTATGAGCAGGAGCGGCTCCTTGCGCTCCGCGTTGCCCATGGTCAGGAGCATGCCCGGCAGCCCGCTGATATGGTCGGCGTGGTAATGCGTAAAGCAGATCACATCGATGGGATTGGGGCTCCAGCCCTTCTCCCGCATGGCAATCTGCGTGCCCTCCCCACAGTCGATCAGTATGCTTTTTCCATTGTACCGGAGCATCAGGGAGGTGAGCCATCTGTAGGGCAATGGCATCATCCCTCCTGTTCCCAGCAGACTTACATCCAGCATCTTGGTCCCTTCTTTTCTGAATTTCTTCTATTCCGGCGCGCCCGCTTGCGGAAGCTGTGTGCCCCTTCCAGGCTCCCGGTATCCTTACAAAAGCTCCAGCGCTTCGGACTCCTCCGGCGGCACCGCGAACCGGGCCGTCCATTCCTCGTAGCAGTCCTCGCACAGGTCGAAATGCTGCGCCACGCCGTCCCTGCGGCTGAAATACCCGAACACGGCATCCCCGGCAAAGCAGAATTCCCTCAGATATCCGTTCTCCACCTTCAGGGGCCTGCCGCATTTGTTGCAGACCACCTTCATCAGCACTTTATCCTGTCCATCCACGTATTTACGCATACTCTCTTCTCCCTTCGCATGAACCTGCCGATAACCGCTGCCAGATCCGCCGAATGCCACATTCTTTCGTTCCGTCTGTGGCTGTCTGGCCGACCTGTAACCATTATACTAAAAATATACATAAATGCGTGTGGTAATTGCTGTCATTTTGTCAGATTTTGTCCTGCCGCCGCCACATGATCACGGCATCTTCTCTGGGTCTTTCATAGAAGCCGGGACGGATTCCTTCCGATGAAAAACCGAATTTTTCATACATATGGATGGCCGCCGCATTGCTCACCCGCACCTCCAGCGTGAAGGCCGTGATCCGCCGCGCCTCTCCGTGGGCGATCAGCGCCTGCAGCAGCGCCTGTCCGATGCCCTGGGCCCTGTAGCTTTGGGCCACCACCACATTGTCTATGTTGGCCTCCCCGCACAGCTCGGTGTACCCCGCGCCCCCCACGATGCGGCCGTCGGCAAGCGCCACGAAATAAAAGCAGTAAGGATTCTCCAGGAGGGTCCGGAAGGACCGGGCCGACCAGGGCATGGAAAAGGTCTGCGCCTCGATATCCGCCAGGGCCTGGATGTCCGCCTCCCGCAATTCTCTTATCTCAATCTGCATAGCCCCTCCACTGTATATATCGACATGAATCCCGGATTCATGACTGCCGCCTGCGCCCCGCCTCCTGCTCCGCCTGGCTTTTGCGCAGATATACCGGGCTGTGCGCCGCGGCGGGCACGGTCCTGCCCTGCCTGAAATACACTGCGCCCAGCGCCGCTATGGAAGCCGCCCGCTGCCTGTTGCTGCCTGCCGGTGCCAGCGCGTAGGGCACGCCGCAGTGCGCCCGGACGGCTTCCCTGTAGACGGGGACGCCGTCCCCCAGGAAGACCACGGGCCTGCCCAGCGCCGTGAGCTTTTCCAGCAGCTCTTCTATATCAATCGGGCACTGGGGAATG
>CAOOJO010000155.1 GCA_948496895.1 uncultured Acetatifactor sp.
GCCAGAGATTTGTCCCAGGACAAGCTTGCCCGGATAGCGGAGAACATAGCCCGCATGAGGGCCGGGAATATCCAGGCCCAGGTCTATGACGCTACGCGCGCAGATGAGGCGCTTTTGGGGAAAGCGGACGTGGTGCTGCTGGACGTGCCCTGCTCCGGGCTGGGGGTCATGGGCAAGAAGCGGGACATCAGATACCGGGTAAAGCCGGAGGACTTAAAAAGCCTACAGGCCCTCCAGAGACAGATTGTAAAGGCCAGCGCCTCATACGTGAAGCCCGGCGGGACGCTGCTCTACAGCACCTGCACCATCCACAGCGGGGAGAACCAGGAGATGGCGCGGTTTATCGCGAGGGAGCTTGGCTTCGAGCCGGTATCCCTGGAGGGTGTCCTCCCGGAGGAGGTGCTGGCCGCCAAACGGCAGGTGGCGGCCCGGATGCGGGAGAGCGGAAGAAAAGCGCCCGTGCCTCTTACAGAAGCGGAGGATGCGGCCTGCGTCCAGCTCCTGCCGGGCTTTCTGGAGGCGGACGGCTTCTTTATCGCCAGGTTCCGCAGGAAGACGGATTCGTAGGCACGCAGCCGGAGCGTTCTTCGGAAAAAAGTGTACGACAGAATGTCCGCAGTACACAGGCATAAAACGAAAAGGGAAAAGGATAATAGGTACAGAAATGGATAAAGGAATCAGGAAGAGAATCGATGTCAAATCTCTGACATTGCCGGAACTGGTGGCAGAGCTGACCTCCATGGAGGAAAAGCCCTTCCGCGCCAGGCAGATGTATGAGTGGATGCATGTGAAGCTGGCCAGAGGGTTCGATGAGATGACCAACCTCTCCAAGGCCCTGCGGGAGGAGTGCGGGAATCGCTTCACTTATACGGCCTTGCAGGCAGTGCGGGTGCAGGAGTCCAAAATCGACGGCACGAAGAAATTCCTCTTTGAGCTGTCGGACGGACAACTGGTGGAGAGCGTCTGGATGCGGTACAGACATGGCAACAGCGTCTGCATCTCCTCCCAGGTGGGCTGCAGGATGGGCTGCGCCTTCTGCGCCTCCGGGATAGAGGGTCTGGAGCGCAACCTCACCCCCGGGGAGATGCTGGATCAAATCTACGCCATCACCAGGCTGACAGGAGAGCGGGTGAGCAATGTAGTGGTCATGGGAACGGGCGAGCCGTTGGATAATTACAATAATCTATTGACGTTCATCCGCATGCTTACGGACGAGGACGGGCTCCACATCAGCCAGAGGAACGTGACGGTGTCCACCTGCGGCCTGGTGCCCCAGATGAAGCTGTTAGCCCGGGAGAAGCTGCAGATTACGCTGGCATTATCCTTGCATGCCACCACGGACGAGAAGCGGGAGAGCCTGATGCCCGTGGCAAAGCGGTACAAAATAGAGGAGCTGATGGAGGCCTGCGCCTACTATTTCCAGGAGACAGGCAGGCGGATTACCCTGGAATACAGCCTGGTCAGGGGAGTCAACGATTCGGAGCGGGACGCGGAGCGTCTCTGCCGCCTGGCAAAGCCCCTGCACTGCCACATCAACCTGATTCCCGTGAACCCTGTGCGGGAGCGGGATTTCGCCAGGCCGGATGCCGACAGAATCAGGGCTTTTCAAAATATACTTGAAAAAAACAGAATTAATGGTAGTATTAGAAGGGAACTGGGCCGGGATATCGATGGGGCCTGCGGGCAATTACGCCGCAGACATATGTCCAGGCTTTAGAGGGTATACCTGTCAGGCGGGGGGAGAAGCGCCTGACAGGAGAATGGGATATTGGAGGATACAGGTGTGCTAAAGACATTTTCCGTAACGAATATCGGCAGAAAGAGGAAAATGAATCAGGATTACGTGTATACGTCTGAGCGGCCCGTGGGAAATCTGCCCAATCTGTTCCTGGTGGCGGATGGCATGGGAGGCCATAACGCGGGGGAATACGCGTCGAAGGTCACAGTGGAGACGATTGTGGAACGGATAGCGGATTCCGCCCAGACGGATGCCCTGCGCTGCTTTGACGAAGCGATTCAGGCGGCCAACGGGCGGATACGCAAGCTGGCGGCGGCATCCTACCTGCTGGCGGGCATGGGGACTACGGTGGTGGCGGCGAGCTGCGACGGGAACCGTCTGTCCGTGGCCAATGTGGGGGACAGCAGGCTGTATGTGGTAGGCCCTCAGGAGATACGGCAGATTACCAGGGACCACTCCTGGGTGGAGGAGATGGTGCTGCGGGGCGGCATCGGCAGGGAGGAAGCCAGGAACCACCCGGACAAGAATATCATTACCAGGGCGGTGGGCGCCGAGGACACGGTGAAGGCCGACTTTTTTTCCGTGCGTCTGGAAGAGGGGGATATGGTGCTGATGTGCACCGACGGGCTGACCAATATGCTGGAGGACAGAGAGATACGGATGATTCTCAACGGGGCCCGGGACATTGTGGAAAAGGCACAGGAGCTGGTGGACGCTGCCAATGAGAACGGCGGCAAGGACAACATCAGCGTGATTTTGATTGAGCCTCTGGCTTGATGTGGGAAGGAACCCCGCTTTTGGATGCAAAGGCCTGATTCCTCCCGCTCAATGGAATGGATAGATGGGAGAACGTATATGGTTAAGATTGGAATGATGATAGGCGACAGGTACGAGGTGCTGGAGAAAATCGGCACCGGCGGCATGTCGGATGTATATAAAGCGAAATGCCATAAGCTCAACCGCTTCGTGGCCGTCAAGGTCCTGAAGCAGGAGTTCAGTGAGAACGCCAATTTCGTATCGAAATTCCGTACAGAGGCCCAGGCCGCGGCCGGGCTGATGCACCCCAATATCGTGAACGTCTACGATGTGGGCGAGGAGAACGGCATCTATTATATCGTCATGGAGCTTGTGGAGGGCATCACCCTCAAGAAATATATCGAGAAAAAGGCCAGGCTGTCCTTCAAGGAGGCGGTGAGCATCGCCATCCAGGTCAGCATGGGAATCGAGGCGGCCCACAACAACCATATCATCCACAGGGACATCAAGCCCCAGAACATCATCATTTCCAAGGACGGAAAGGTGAAGGTGACGGATTTCGGCATCGCCAAGGCCGCCACCAGCAATACCATCACCTCCAACGTGATGGGCTCCGTCCACTATACGTCGCCGGAGCAGGCCAGGGGCGGCTACAGCGATGAGAAGAGCGACATCTATTCCCTGGGGATAACCATATTCGAGATGCTCACCGGGCGCGTGCCCTTCAACGGGGAGACCACGGTGGCCATCGCCATCAAGCATATCCAGGAGGAGCTGCCCTCGCCCAAGGAATTCGTGCCGGAGATTCCCACCAGCGTGGAGGGCATCGTGATGAAGTGCTGCCAGAAGTCCCCGGACCGCAGGTATCAGAGCATGCAGGAGCTGATTGCCGATTTAAAGCAGTCCCTGATGAATCCGGAGGAGGCCATCGTGCCAAACGATCCGGACATGGAGGCGGGCACCCGCCCCATCACGGACAATGAGAGGGCCCAGATCAAGCGCCGCACGGCCTATCATGACCGCTATGAGTACGAGGAGCGGGAGGAGTCCATGCGCCTGCGGGCCGAGGCGGAGCCTATCTACGAGGATGAGGAGGAGCCGGAGGACGAGGACGACTATGACTACAACCCCAGGATGGAGAAGGTGACCACCTTTCTGGCGCTGCTGGCAGGCGTGGTCATATGCGTGATCGTGGTGGTACTGGCCCTGAAGGTCTTCGGGGAGAGGGATGACGGGAAGGAGCCGGACAAGCCGATTATCGCGTCGGAGGAGGAATCCCCCAGCCCATCCCCGGAAATCAGATATGTAAAGATGCCTGACGTGAAGGGCAAGAGTGTGGAGGACGCCAGGAATGAGCTGAAGAACCTGGAAATCGAATCCGAGGTGGACTATCAGGAATCGGACGATGTGGAGATGGGAAAGGTGATCAGCGCGGACGTAGAGACCGGCACGGAGATTCCGGTGGGAACCAAGGTAAAGCTCATTGCCAGCGCGGGGGCCCAGGGGGTGGAAGTGCCCTCTGTGACAGGCGATTCCTATGAGGATGCCAACGCGAAGCTGGTGGCGGAAGGATTCACGGTGACGAGAGAGGAGGCCTTCTCCAATGATGTGGAGGAGGGGCGCATCATCTCCCAGGTGCCGGCCGCCCAGAACAAGGTGCCCAAGGGAACCAATATCACCGTCATAGTCAGCCAGGGCAAGGAGAAGATTCGGGTGCCGGATCTGATAGGACGTTCAGAAGCCGACGGCAGGGCGGAGGCCCAGGAGGCCGGGCTGCAGATAGGCGATGTGTCCTATGAGAGCAGCAATGAGGTCGAAGGGGGACAGATTTTCTACCAGAGCTATTCCAAGGGCTCCTATGTGGATCCCGGAACCAGCATGGACATCAAGGTGAGCTCAGGACCCAAGGCCGCCACCTACAAATGCAATGCCAGCATCCTGGCCCCTTCCGTGGAGGAAGCGCCGGATTATGTGGCAGGTACGGAGGTCAGCATCACGCTGGTGACGGATGACGGACAGACGCTTCTGGAGACAAAGACGGCCAGCTTCCCCCAGGCGGCCAATTATTACGGGCTGACCGCTTCCGGCGGCACTATCACTATGACCTATACTGTTACCATAGAGGGAGCGACCACTACGGATCCTGACACAGGGGAGACCACTCAGGAGCCTGGTACCACGGAGGAGAGGAGCTTTACCAGAAGGATTGAGTTTGTGGAGGAGTAGAGAAGCAGGGAGCTGTTATGACAGGCAGCGCGGGCAGAAGCTATGAGGGGAAGAATCATTAAAGGAATCGCGGGATTCTACTATGTACGCTGCGGCGACAGGATATACGAGTGCAAGGCAAAGGGCGTGTTCCGCAAGGACAACCGAAAGCCCCTGGTGGGGGACTGGGTGGAGATGGACGTGCTGGACGAAGGAGAAAAGCTGGGAAATATCAGCGCACTGCTTCCCAGGGACAGTGAGCTGATACGCCCTGCCGTAGCCAATGTGGATCAGGCTCTGGTGATTTTCGCTATCGCGAAGCCCCAGCCCAATTTCAACCTCCTGGACCGCTTCCTGGTCATGATGGGCCAGCAGGGAATCCCCAGTGTCATCTGCTTCAACAAGCTGGATATCGATGAAGAGGGACTTGGGAGGAGATACCGGAAGCTTTACAGCAACTGTGGCTACCGCACACTGGCTGTCAGCGCCAGGCTGGGCCGTGGCATCGAAGAACTGAAGGGAATGCTCACAGGGCATACCACAGCAGTGGCCGGGCCCAGCGGCGTAGGGAAATCCTCCATCATCAACTGTCTGCAGTCGGATACCGTCATGGAGACGGGGGAAATCAGCGCAAAGATTGAACGCGGGAAGCATACCACCAGGCATTCCGAGCTGATAGCCGTCGGGGAGGATTCCTATATCCTGGACACGCCCGGCTTCAGCTCCCTGGGGCTGTTCGATTTGGATAAGGAGCAACTGGCTTACCTTTATCCGGAATTCAGGGTTCATGAGAAATACTGCCGCTTTGGCGGGTGCGCCCATATCGGGGAGAAGGACTGCGGGGTGAAGGCCGCGGTGGAGGACGGAGCTGTCAGCAAACTGCGGTATGAGAATTACTGTCTGCTGTATGAGGAGCTGAAAGGAATGGAGCGGAAAAGGACGAAACGTTTGTGAAGCCGGATGGAATTTCCCTGGCTCTGGAGGATGCCCCAGAAGGAGAACCTGGCGCTTTCGCCGGTGATGCAGCGGTTCATAGAGCATGTGAAGGCGTACATCGCAGAGACGGGGGAAGGGGATAGAGATGAAGTTTAATTTACGGAGCGGCAAATGAAGATTTTAGGGGAGACAGCATGGCAGATAGGAATACACCGCAACTGGAGACAGAAAGGCTGATATTAAGGAAATTTACGGAAAATGATATAGAGGCACTGTACCTGATACTGAGGGATAAAGAGGTCAATACTTTTCTGCCCTGGTTCCCTTTGCAAAGCATGGAGGAAGCGAAGGCTTTTTTTGATGCAAGGTATGCGGCAGAGTATGAAAAGCCCCAGGCCTACGCCTATGCCATCTGCCTGAAAGGGGACAGCTGTCCGATAGGCTACATAAAGGTGGATATGGAGGAAGGCCATGATTTTGGCTACGGGCTTCGGAAGGAGTTTTGGCATAGGGGAATCGTTACGGAAGCCGGGAAAGCTGTCCTGGCGCAGGTGAAAAGAGATGGCCTTCCCTATGTCACCGCGACCCACGACATCAACAATCCCCGTAGCGGCGGGGTCATGAGACAGTTGGGAATGGAATATCGGTATTCCTATGAAGAGCAATGGCAGCCCAAGGATTTTTTAGTTACCTTTCGGATGTATCAGATGAATTTCCAGGAACAAGGCGAATATGTCTTCAGAAAATATTGGGATGAGTCTGCCGTGCATTTCGTGGAGACAGGGATTTATACTGTTTAACAATTTCACTTGCCGTGAAACCAGACTGCATAACGCTGACTGGTTCCATCGCATGAATACATTAGGCAGTATTCA
>CAOOJO010000156.1 GCA_948496895.1 uncultured Acetatifactor sp.
CAGAGGACTGAAAATCCTCGTGTCACTGGTTCGATTCCGGTTCTGGGCATTTTTTGTTGCATAAAAATCGCGCTTCAATGACAGAGGAATATGGATGCTTAAAAAAATCAGACAGTGGAAGGTGAATGAGAAGTCTTTCTGTAAAATATTCTGTGCGCTCGCGATTGTTGTGTTCGGCATATTGGTTTACCATAGCCTGGGGATAACGGGTGAGAACAGCGGGGAATTGACGGATGAACATATCTATTTCAGACATGATTCGGTTATTTTGAATCTGATCGGGATAAGCCTTGCGCTGACATTGCTTTCCCTATATGGGAGGCTGGAAAGATTTTTTCATACAAAGAAGCGGAGGAACGTGCTTTTGGCCATCGTCTGCGCGCTGGCGGTTTTATTTGGCGTATACTGGATCACTGCCACAAAGACCTCTCCGTGGGGAGATCCGGGCTACATTCTGTCGTTTGCCAGACAGTTCCAGGCGGGGGATTACACGGGGCTTGAGGCCGGGGAATATCTGGCGGTCTATCCACAGCAGTTGGGAATGGTGACATTATTAAGCTTTTTCAATGGCCTGTTCGGAGAGAGCGATTACAGGGTGTTCACTTATCTGACGGCGGCCATGCTGCCATTGATTATAGTGTCTGGAATGAAGGTGGTCAGATACCTTGTCAAAGACAATGCAAGGATAGAGCTTTTTTATCTGCTGTTCGTCCTTACCTGCTTTCCGATGTATGGGTATGCGCCCTTTGTCTATGGGGATTTATGCTCTCTGGAGATAGGAATGCTCTCTGTGTGGGCATTTTTGTCCTGTCTGGAAAGATTCCGCGTCGGAAAGCTCATATGGCTTGGGGGGACGGTTGGCCTTGCGTTCCTGTTGCGGAGCAATATCATCATTCTGTTTATCGCCATGTGGATTGTCCTGATTGTAAAGCTGCTCTGTGATTCGGCTAAGAGGAGGAGCGCTTTGCTGATGGGGATTGCCATGGCTCTGGGGATTCTCCTGTTCCAGGCAGCTTTGGACTTTGCATATAGGAATGTCCGGAAGGAGCGCACGGATGCGCTGCCACCCATAGCTTTTATTGTGATGGGGATGAACGATGATTTCGGGTATCCGGGGTGGCATAATTTCTATGGAGTGAATCTCTTTGCCGCGTGCGGGAATGATGCCGGACTTACGGCAGAGCGCGCGAAAGAGGATTTGAATTCCTATATCGATTTGTTCCGGGCGGATCCGGAGTACATGGTGGACTTCTATGTGAGAAAAATCAATGCCCAGTGGAATGCTCCGATGTATCAGTGCATTGTTTCGAGCAATCATGTAATTGCCAGGCAGGGGAAAGTGGCTGCAAGCATTTATGAGAAAGGTCGCCTTTACAGGTGGGTCAGCCGCTATATGAAAGTCTTCCAGATGCTTCTCTATGCATCGGTGCTGTTTCTGCTGTCTGTCCGATATGGGAAATGGCATGGCGTAGAGAACTATGTGCTGCTAATCGCGGTGTTTGGTGGATTTCTGTTCAGCCTGCTGTGGGAGGCAAAGACCAGGTACGTTTTTCCCTATCTGCTGATGCTGTTGCCTTATATGGCGGCAGGCGTGGGGGAAGGCCTCAGGCTTCTGGAGGCCAGGATTTTTTCAATGGACAGATATTCCAGGGTCGCATAGCGCAGTGGGGCTGAAAATCGCCATAGTGCCGGACTCGATTCCGGTTCTGGGCACTTTTTGCGGATAGATAGCATGGAAAGGTAGAATTTCAGCCTTTTGATGCTATTTTTTTTCATTGGGTTATGTTATAATGATTTAGAATGTATGTATGAATAATCATTCATTTGGGGGAAGGATTTATGGAAGAGAGACAGACGGAAGCGGTGCCGGGAAAGCTTCCAGAGGCAAATGGGCAGAATCCGGGTCAAAAGGCCGGAAAGGCCAGGGGCAGGAAGAAAAGAATTATCCTTATCGCGGTTCTCCTTATATTTGTAACGACGTTGGCAGTGGCGGCATATCTTTATTACAGGGGGGTCGTATATTATCGGACTCATTTTTTCCCCAATACGAATATCAATGGCATGGACTGCGGCGATATGGAGGCGGCGCCTATCATAAACGCGCTGGAAGCCCGTATCGACGGATACGCGCTGGCGGTTCTGGGCCGGGACTATGAGACGGGGGAATCGGATACCGTTCTGGGCGTCATCGCGCCGGACGACATCCAGCTGAAATATGTGGGCACCAGGGAGGCGGTAGAAAACCTGCTGCGGCAGCAGGATGAATTAAGGTGGATAGAGGCTTATCTGGACGGAAGATATATCTATTCTCTGGAGCAGGGCATGACCTTCGACGAGGAGCTTCTGGAGGGCGTGGTGAAGTCATGGGATGCCTGTAAGAGAAAGAATATGCAGAAGCCCCGGGATGCCCACATCAGTGAATATTCCGAGGAGCTGGGAGGCTATGAGATCATCCCGGAGACGCTCAGCACGGAGTTCGATGTAGAGAGTGCGATCGCTCTTATTGTGGAGGCAGTGAACGGGCAGGAAGCGTCCGTGGATCTGGAGGAGCAGGGGTATTATCAGGATGCTGCTGTCAGGAGCGATGACAAGCGCCTGAACCGCATTGTGGATACCGCCAACAAGTGGCTGGACACCAAAGTCGTTTACGATTGGAACGGCACAGAAGTGGTGGTGGACAATGAGCTTCTGAAGGACTGGGTTTCGATTGAAGATGGGAAGGCTGCTCTGGACGAGGAGGCTGTAGGCGCTTTTGTGAAAGAGCAGGCGGACGCATACGACACCTATGGGAGAAGAAAAAACTTTATGACCACCCATGGATATGAGATAACGCTTCCCGGCAGGAATTATGGATGGAAGACGGATGTGGAGGGCGAGACGAAGGAGCTGACCGCGCTGATATATCAGGGAAGCAGCATAGAAAAGGAACCACTATACAGCATCAGGGCAATGCACAAGGGCACTGACGATATAGGGGATTCCTATGTGGAGGCGGATTTGAACGCCCAGCATCTGTATCTGTATCAGGACGGGAACCTGGTGCTGGAGACGGATTTCGTATCGGGTACGATGATTTCCGACTTCGGCTGCGTGACGCCGGAGGGGGTATTCGGCCTGCTGTACAAGTCCACCGACGCGGTGCTCATAGGAGAGACATATCGCACGCCGGTGAAATACTGGATGCCCTTCTACGGGAATTATGGCATGCATGACGCCAACTGGAGAGGCGCGTTCGGCGGGGAGATTTTCGTGACCAATGGCTCCCACGGATGCATCAATCTGCCTCCCAGCATGGCGGCGCAGATTTATCAGTATGTGTCGTCGGGCTTTCCGGTGATATGCTATTATCCCCAGGGGATTCCCTACATAGGCCCTCCCGCGGAGCCGGAGCCGGATCCGGAGGGCGAGGCTGTTCCAGAGGAGGTACCTGCAGAGTAAGCCTATGAAAGAGAATAGAAGAGTTTTGAGACAACGGACAAAAAGACAGGCAATGAGATGGCAAAGAAAGCTGGAGCGCTTCCGGAGGGAGGAGCGGCAGATCAGGGAGATGGCACCCGACATTCTCAGGTCGCGCAATTTCAACCGGATGAAGGAGTATGTCCAGCACGGCGATGTGACCGTGAACGCCCATGTGCTGAGCGTGGCCAGGTGCAGCATCGCCCTCAGCGAATACCTGCATATCCGCTGCAGCAGAAGGGAGCTGATCAGGGGAGCGCTGCTCCATGACTATTTCCTCTATGACTGGCATATCCCCGATAAGGAGAACCCCCATAAGCTGCACGGCTTCTACCACCCGGGCACGGCCCTGCGCAACGCCTCCAGGGAGTATCCGCTGACGCTGCGGGAGGAGAACATCATAAGGCGGCATATGTGGCCGCTGACCGTGGTGCCGCCGGCCTGCAGGGAGGCATGGATAGTGACGGCGGCGGATAAATGGTGCTCCCTGATGGAGACATTGTACATCTACAGAGGGCATGGCCCGGTTCCGGCCAGATTGAGGAAGAATTGAGCGAAGCGAAGCATTTGTTTGAAAAATTGCTACAATATTCAGAAAGCGATATCTACCCCTACCATATGCCGGGGCATAAACGCAGGCCCTTCGGAATGCTTCCCGGGGAATTGCGCAGAATAGATATCACGGAGATAGAGGGCTTCGACAATCTGCACCAGCCGGAGGGCATCCTGGACAGCCTGCAGCGGGAGGCCGCCAGGCTTTACGGCGCGGAGGAGAGCTTCTATCTCGTCAACGGCAGCACCTGCGGGATACTGAGCGCGATAAGCTGCGCGCTGCCCGCGGGAGGGCATCTCCTCCTGGCCCGCAACTGCCACAGGTCGGCCTACCATGCGGCTTATCTGCGGGGCCTGTCAGTGTCCTATCTGTATCCGCCTTATCTGGAGGAATACGGCATCGCGGACGGGGTAGAGCCATGGCAGGTGCGGCAGGCCCTGGAGCGGGAGGGGAACATCGGGGCCGTGCTGGTGGTATCGCCCACCTATGAGGGGAGGATATCGGACATCCGGGCGATTGCGGACATTGTCCATGAAAAGGGGATACCGCTGATCGTGGATGAGGCCCATGGCGCGCACCTGGGGCTGGCCCGGGGATTTCCCCCGAACAGCTGTCAGCTGGGAGCGGACCTGGTCATCCACAGCGTGCACAAGACCCTCCCGGCCCCCACCCAGACGGCGCTGCTCCATGTAAACGGAGAGCGGATAGACAGAGGGCTCCTTAGGCGGTTCCTGCGGATATACCAGTCCAGCAGCCCCTCCTATGTGCTGATGGCGGGCATCGACAACGCGCTGCGATACATCGGGCTGCAGGGGCCGGAGGCGTTCGAAGCCTTTCAGGAGCATTATCATACCATGCTGGACAGGCTCCGGAGCTGCAGGCGGCTACGATTCCTGACAGGTTCCCGGGACAGGCAGGATATCGGGAAGCTTCTGATATCCGCCACAGGGCTTACCGGGAAGGAGCTGTATGACATCCTGCTTGGGAAATATCATCTGCAGCCGGAGATGGCCTCCATCGGGTTCGTGCTGGCCATGTTCACGGTAAACGACGGGGAGGAGGCGTACCGGCGCATGACCGACGCCCTGCTTGCCATTGACGGGTGGCTGGAGGAGCGGATGGCAGGAGGGGCTGTAGGGGCATTGCCGCCCGAAGGGCCGCGGGGAAGCGGCGCGCACCGTTCCGGACCCGGCAACGCCCCGGGAGCGCGCCGCGGGGAAGAAGCAGGCAGGGCTTTTGGCGCCATTCCCCTGGCGAAGGCCTGGGACATGCCCACGGAGCAGATAGCCCTGGCGGAAAGCGAGGGCAGATATATCGGAGAGTTCATCAACCTGTATCCGCCAGGCACTCCCCTGCTGGTGCCGGGAGAGCGGATGACAGGGGAATTGCTGGCAAAGCTTTCAGAGGCCGTGGAACAGGGCCTGGAGGTGCAGGGCGTGGGGATACGGAAGGGAGCGGGGAGCTCTGGGCGGGAGCTGACCGTCCCGGCCATTCTGGAGGAGGCGCGGAGCATGAATCCGGAACAGGCGGCCAGGCCTGGAGCCAGGGACTGGGCAGGGCGCCGGATTTAGGATATTTGGGATATCTGGAACAGAGAGTGACGATTCTGGGAAAGCGGAGGTTTTGGATATGAGAAGGACGAAGATTATCTGTACGATTGGACCGGCCAGCGAGAGCGTGGAGCGGCTGCGGGAGCTGATGTCCGCAGGGATGAATGTGGCCAGATTCAATTTTTCCCATGGGACCCATGAGGAGCAGCGGGAAAAGTTCAGGAGGGTGGTCCAGGCCAGGGAGGAGCTGGGGCTTCCGGTGGCCACCATGCTGGACACCAAGGGGCCGGAGATTCGTCTCCGGGACTTCGAGGGCGGCAGAGCCGAGCTGGTCAGCGGCCAGCAGTTCGTGCTTACCACCCAGGAGATTCTGGGCACGGCCCAGCGGGCAGCCATTTCCTACAAGAACTTAAAAGACGACATCGAAGTAGGCACCACCATCCTGATCGACGACGGCCTGATCGAGATGACGGTGGAGGAGATAAAGGGAGAGGAAATCGTCTGCCGGGTGGTGAACGGCGGCTTCGTTTCCAACCACAAGGGCGTCAACGTGCCGGGAGCGGTGCTGTCCATGCCCTACATCACCCAGGTGGACAGGGAAGACATCCTCTTCGGTATCGAGATGGGCTACGACATCCTGGCGGCATCCTTTGTGAGGTGCAGGGAAGACATCCTTGAAGTCAGGAAAATCTTAGAGGAAAAAGGCTCCGGCATGAAGATTATAGCCAAAATCGAGAACATGCAGGGCATCCAGAACCTGGAGGAGATCTTAAGCGTCTCCGACGGCATCATGGTGGCCAGGGGGGACATGGGCGTGGAGATTCCCTTCGAGGAGGTGCCCATCCTCCAGAAGAAGATGATCAAGCTGGCCAACCAGCAGGGGAAGCATGTCATCACGGCCACCCAGAT
>CAOOJO010000157.1 GCA_948496895.1 uncultured Acetatifactor sp.
CATAGCACACCCTGCCGAAAATGGGATCCTCCGCCACCACCGTAGCAGCCCCCCGCAGCCCCCCGCAGAACCCCAGATCGATCTCACAGGAATAATACCAAGCCCCGCCATGATGCCCCTGATTCAGCCAAGTCTCCCCGCCATAAAGCGGCTCGAACCCCCCGCTGGCACACCCGTCCTTCTCCTCCCCCGGGAACCAGTACCCATAACCACTCTCCGCATCCCCGCAGTTCAGAAGCGCCCAGCTCCCCAGAAGCGACCCATAAGCCAGCCGCAGCATCCCAAAAGGCTCCAGCGCATGATAACAGGCATAATCCAACAGCGACTCCCCGCCCATCTGCGTCATATAACTCAGCGTATAATGCAGGTTATCCCCCCGGTAATCACTGCCATACCAGAAATAAGCCGGCTCCAGCACCCCCCTGCACGCCACATTGCAGGCCGTCTGATTCTCCATGAACTCCACAGCCCTGCCATAATCCATATCCTCCCCATAAGGCAGCTTCCTGCAGCGCATCTCAGCCATCTCCAGCCCCCTGGCCGCCAGCACATGAGTGCTCTCGAACCCCGTAGTGTCAAAAGGATACTCCGACCCGAACACATCCTTGCACTCCTTCACGAAATACCCCATCTTCCGGTTCCAGTGCCCCTCCAGCACCTGGGCCTCCAGCTCCATCCCTTCCCGCCGCAGAGCCCCCACGATCTCCGGAATAGCCAGCTCATTGTAGAACCCCGTCTCATAAGCCGACCATCCCTCCAGCTCCGCCGGAACCGTGAACATCGCCCTGGCCGTGCCATAGGCCCGCCGCAGATACTCCTTAGCAGGCAGCCTCGTAGCAATCCCTTCCGCAAAAGCCGCCACCTGATACATATTAAAATACATCAGCGCAATGTGCGGATAATCATACACCCGCCAAAGATGCGTCCGCCCGCCGTTCCCCGGATCCTCCGATTCCCGCAGCACATGCCAGTCCGGAATCCCATAGATGCCATAAGGGAAAGGCTCATCCTCTGTCTGCTGCAGCCCGCCCCAGACGAAATGCTCGATATAATCGTCCAGCGCGTCCACCTGGGCCTGGACAGGGCACACCGTCTGGGCCGTAGAGAGGAACGCCGGCTTGGACAGCCCCGGATCGTCGCAGCTCACCTCATAAATCCGCCACCCCCCGATCCTGTCATAATTGTCCGGGCTCAGCACCGCCCCCGTCTCATTGTTGTACTCAGCCAGCAACCCGTTGTACCATTTCTCCCCGTCCTTTATCTGCTTGCCCGCAATGAAAGCCGCCCGCTTCCCCAGCATGGTCCGCACGTCCTGTGTGACGAAATAATATAAATGCATATACTTCCCGCCGTAAAGCACCCGGACCGTGCGCTCGCCCAGCCGCCGGAAGCTGAGACGGAAGATGTGGTATGCCCCGTTCGTCCCCAGGGCCTCCACCTCGGTATCCTCTCCTTCCACCCGCAGGCCATCCGCCTGGCACGCCTCCCCGTCCCAGCGCAGCGCCAGCAATACCGGCTGCTCCCTGGGGACAGTATACCCCGGGATGCTCTCCGCCATCACCTGCCCCTGCTCCACCAGGCGGCTCCGGCAGTCCTCATAATCCCCGGCGAACAGAATCCTCCCCTGGTAGCGATAGCTCTCCCCGGGCTCCAGCAGGACGCTCGTCGGCTCGATCCGCAGCCTCGCGCCCTCTTCCTTCCGCTTCGCGCCGACCCCGCCGCTTAAGCTGTAGAGGACCACCATCCCCTTGCCGTCCGTCCCGTCCCGTCCGGGAATGGGCTCCGGAACCTCCTCCTCATAGTGCACCCACTGGCTGTCCCCCCAGGGGAGCACGGCCAGCAGGCTCCCCCTGCCGTCACAGCGGTACAGCGTGGAATGGGAGCCGTGGCCGGAGATGAAATGATGCCCGATCACCTCCCGCCCCGCGTCGCCGCCCCAGGCGAACTTCGTATGGCAGGCCAGCCGCAGGCCGAAGTCCAGGAGCCGCACCGGTTCAGAACATACGTTCTCCACCAGAATCTCCTGCTCCAGCACCTCTCCCAGACAGAAGCACACCGTGACCTTCAGCTCCTCCCCCCGGACGCTCCCCTCATACCTGACAGAGCGCCCGCGCACTACAGGCTTGTCATCCTTGAATCCCTCGTCCTCGAAAGGCCGCCACTGCCGCCTCTCCCCGGCGCTCTCCCAGGCCAGATAGAGGTTCCCATACCCTTTTTCCTCATTGAGATAGGGGATGTTTTCACCATCCCCCATCATAGACACCGAACGGAGCATCCCGTCCTGAACCTGCGCCTTGAACCGGCTGTTGCAGAAATAATACTTCTCTCCCATGATTCCCTCTTGCTTCTTGCTTATTTTTCCCTTCTTAGCCCTTCACCGCTCCGATGGTGATGCCGCCCACGAAATACTTCTGGAAGAACGGATAGATACACACAATCGGTATCGTCACCACCATGGTGGTGGCGGCCCGCACGGAGGACGTGGTCAGGTTCCGCATGGCCTCGAACTGCTTCTGCTCGCTCAAGAGCTTGGAGGCCTGCTCGCTCTCCATCAGGATCTTGCGCAGGTACACCTGCAGCGTGTCCCAGTTCCCGCCGGAGTTGTAGATCATGACGTCGAACCAGGAGTTCCAGTGCCCTACCGCCGTCATGATGGCCGTGGCCGCCATGACCGGCGTGCACAGGGGCAGTATCACCCGGAAATAGATCGTCAGCTCGTTGGCGCCGTCCAGCCTGGCGCTCTCCGCCAGGGAATCAGGCAGCCCCTGGATGAAGGATGCCATCAGCATCATGAAATACGCGCTGAACAGGGCCGGCAGCCAGTACACCGTGAAGGTGTCCAGCAGCCCCAGGTTGGAGTACAGCAGGAACGTGGGGATCAGCCCGCCGCCGAAGTACATGGTGATGATGAACACCAGGCGCACGAAGCGCTTGCCCACGAAATGCTGGATGGTGGTGATATAGCCCAGAAGCCCCGTGCACATGATGGTCAGGGTGGTGCCCACCACGGCCCGCAGCACGGAGATGATCGCGCCCTTCCAGATGTTCGTCCGGGTGAAGATGTAGGAATAGTTCTCCACCGTGAACGCCCTGGGCAGGAACGCCAGCCCGCCCTTCACCGTGTCCGACCCTTCGTTGAAGGAGATCACCAGCTGATTCCAGAAGGGGTAGACCATCACGAACGCGAACACCAGCATAAAGCATACATTGAAGACATCGAATATCTTGGATCCCAAACTTGTTTTGATTTTTGTGCCTTTTTTCTTCACTCTGCTCACCCCCGTCTCAGAACAGTCTCATATCGGTGACTTTCGCCGAAATCTTATTGGAAATCAGCACCAGGATAAAGCCGAAGATCGACTTCATCAGGCCGATGGATGTAGCGAAGGAATATCTCCCCAGCTGCATGCCGTAGCGGTACACATATGTATCGATATTCTCGTACACTTCCTGGGTCAGCGGATTACCGATCAGCAGCTGCTGCTCGAAGCCGGCGTTCAGGATGCCTCCGATGCCCATGATGAACAGCATGATCACCGTAGGCGCGATGCCGGGCAATGTGATGTGCCAGGCCTTGCCGAACCGCCCCAGCCCGTCCACGGACCCCGCCTCATACAGCGTGCCGTCCACGCCCGCGATGGCGGAAATATAGATGATGGCAGACCATCCCACGTCCTTCCAGATATTGGATGTGGTCAGGATCCCCCAGAAATAGCTCTTCTCGTTCAGGAACGCGATCGGCTTCTCAATCACGCCCATGTTCAGCAGAAGCTCGTTGATGTTGCCGTCCGTCCCAAGCAGCGTGAACAGGATGCTGGCCACCACCACCCAGGAGATGAAGTACGGCAGATAGGAGATCGTCTGCACCACCTTTTTGAACAGCGTGTGATGGATCTCATTCAGCAGCAGCGCGAAGATGATGGGAGCCACGAACCCGATGGTCATGGACAGGCCGCTGATCACCAGGGTATTGCGGAACACCCGCCCCATGTCCGGCAGCTGGAAGAAATCTATCCAATACTTGAGGCCTACGAACTTACAATCCACCAGGCTCTGTCCCGGCGTATAGTCGAAAAAGGCAATGACATTGCCCAGCATGGGGATATAGCAGAATATGATGGCCCACAGGATGGCCACCGCGCTGATCGCCCACATCTGCCTCTGTGTCCGGAAGGACCTGATCAGCTCCTTCCTCTTTTTGGCTTTTTGCTCTTTATTTTTCATCTACCCCTCCTGAATCCTTATTCCAGTGAAGCACAATGGGAGGTTGCCGAAGCCGCCCCCCATTGACATTTCCAATGTCTGCAGGCCCCGCCGCAAAGCATAGCCCGCAGACAAGCCTTCCTGTATGATCAGCCGTTGTACTTCTCCGCGTTGGCATCATGCTGGGATTTCACGTACTCCGTGATCTCCTCCAGGCCCAGCTGGTTACAGGTATCCCTGTACTCATAGAAGACGCTCTCGCAGGCCTCCTCGGACTCGGCGGTGACCATGTTGGCCCATGCCTCCTCCAGCTTGGACTTCACGTTCTCGTTCTTGGTGGTGATGTCCTGGGTAGCGTCCCAAGTCACGGCGAACAGGGAAGTGTCCTGCATGGGAGCGGTGTAGAAGCCCCAGCTGAGCTTCACGCCCTCATTGGAGAATTCGCCCGTGTCCGGGTTCACCGGCCAATAGTCGTAGATGGAGACGTGGGACACACGGGGATCGATCAGGTCGAAGTTCTGCAGTTCATTGGTGTAGAGCCAGTTGCCGTTGATTGCGATCGGATACATGCATGCGCCGTTCTTCTCCTTCAGGTCGTGGAACGAACCGATCTCCTCTTTCCTGTCCACGTCCAGGATGACATCCTTCATGAGCCAGGTGCCTGCCTTGATGTCCACGCAGTCCTCGACCCACTGGCCGTCCACCCAGTTGCCTGCCTTGGTGTCTTCCTTTGCGATCTCCCAGATGTTCCCTTCCGCGGGAGCGCCGTTGCCGATGATGAAGTTGCCCAGCTCGCTGTTCTCCCAGTTCAGATATCTCATGACCATGCCTAAATCCTTGCACTTGTCAGTGACGATGCAGCGGTAGCTTCCCAGGAACCTGGAGGTCAGCAGAGTGGTGTCCTCCATGGAAAGGCCCTCCGCATGGACGGAGACATTGGCAATCCTCTTCTCCAGCTCCCAGTTCTCAGCATCCTGGGTAGCCCAGTACTGGTGCCCCCCCGTCCATCCGTACCACCATGCGTCGCAGTTGCCCACGATGGTGCCGTTGTGGATATCGGTCATCAGCTTCTCGTAATCGGTGCTCAGGAAGGAAGGGTCTATGATTTCCTCTCTGTACAACTTATTCATGAACTTGGCCATCTCCAGGCCCTCGTCCGTGTTCAGCCAGTGGGTCATCTCTCCACTGGCCTCGTCGTACTTGTAGCCGCCGATGAAGCCGTATGCGCCCAGCATGCAGTTCAGGAGGTTCTGGCCCTTCTTGTCGGTGGCGGACAGGCCGTATGCCTTGTTGCCGTTGTCGTCCGTGGGATGGTTGGCCAGGACTTTCTTCAGCACCTCATAGTACTCCTCAGGGGTCTCGTAGATCTTGTCCTCGCCCAGCTCCTTCCAGTAGTCATAGCGGATACCGAAGTCGCTTCCGGCCACGTTCACGTTGTCGCCGTAGAGAGTGGCCAGCTTGTAGACCTTGCCATCGCTGCTCTTCATCATGTTCATGTACTTGCCGTAGCGGCGGGTGATGTTGTCGCCGTACTTTTCCAGGGCTTCCGTCAGGTCAAGGGCCTTCCCCTGGGCGATGAACTTCTCTGCCATGTCGTCGGTCATGTTGGTGATGATGGCGGGATAGTCGCCGCTGGTAAGCCACAATTGGAGCTGCTGGTCCATCTCCATGTTGCTGTACTGGTAGTTGATCTGGACGTTCAGGTTGTCCAGCAGCCATTTGTCCATGATGGCCTTGCCGCCCTTCTCATCGGCCTCCAGCTCCTGCTGGTCGCCCATGCCTGCATACACGTCCAGCACCAGGGTCTCCTCAGGCACTACCCAGCCCCACTCGTTGGGCTCTCCCTTCAGGTCGGCGGAGGACAGATCCTGCTCCTTGCCTCCCCCTGAGCCGCTGCCGCAGCCTGTGAGCATGGAAAATGCCATGGCGCCGGTCAGAAGCATCGCTAATACTTTCGTCCTCATTTTATTCCCTCCTTGATTTCATGCGGACATCTCCGCGGTTTTATCAACAGTCTTGACAGACTTGCCAATCTCTTTCTCCGGGGTGCCTTCATACCCGAAGGTCTCCCGCCCTATGATCCGGCAGGGCAGCTCCTCCCTGTGGCGGCATTCCTGCCCTCCCGCCGTCAGCCTGATCAGCTTCTCCGCCGCCAGCCGCCCGATCTCCACCAGGGAAACAATCTTCTTGCCCTTCCCCACGTTGTTGAGGTAGTTGGCCGCCACCG
>CAOOJO010000158.1 GCA_948496895.1 uncultured Acetatifactor sp.
CCGTGCCGCCCTTGAACTCCAGGCTGTAGTTCAGGGCGTCCCCGGAGGATGCCTTGTGCACGCCCATGACGATGAATCCGGCGGCGATCACTGCCAGGGAGGCAATGAAGAAGATGCCTTTCTTAGAAAGAATGGCCAGAGGCTTGTGCTCCTTGCCCACGCCGTACAGCTTCTCGCTCTTCAGCCCCAGGGCGTAGAAAGCGTAAAGCAGATATCTGGTCACCACCAGGGCCGTGAACATGGAGAGCACGATGCCCAGCGCCAGGGTCTGCGCGAAGCCCTTCACCGTGCCGGGCCCCAGCAGAAGCAGTACCCCCGCGGCGATCAGTGTGGTGATGTTGCCGTCGATGATGGCGGAGAGCGCCTTGTCAAAACCGATTTTTATGGCATTGCGCACGGTCTTGCCCGTAGCCAGCTCCTCGCGGATACGTGCAAATATAATCACATTTGCGTCTACCGCCATGCCGATGGACAGGATGATGCCCGCCACGCCGGACAGGGTCAGTGTCATGTCAAAGCCGTTCAGCAGCAGGATCACCAGCGCCACATAGGCAAGCAGCGCGATGCCCGATGCCAGGCCGGGTATCAGATAGACCACGATCATGAAGAGGATGACCAGCACCAGGCCGATGGCCCCTGCCTTTAAGCTGGTGTCGATGGCCTCCACGCCCAGCTGGGCGCCTACCACCTTGGAATGCAGCTCCTCCAGCTCCAGCTTCAGGCCGCCGATGCGGATGGTGGACGCCAGGTTCTCCGCCCGCTCATAGGACTCCATGGGAGAAATCTGGGCGCTGCCGTCATGGATGACCGCGTTCACCCCGGGAGCGCTGATGATGCTTCCATCGTAGTAGATTGCCAGGGACTCTCCCCTCTCAAAGGCCCTCTGGGTGACTTCCGCGAACTTCTTCGCGCCCTCGTCCGTCATGGTCAGGCTCACCGCGAACTCGGAGCCCATGTTGGTCTGCAGGCTGCCGGCGTTCGCTTCCTTCACATCCGTGCCCTGCACCTGGATGGAGCCGTCCTCCAGCAGTTGGTCGATGGTCTTGTTCAGCACATAGCCCACGCCGTAGGTGCCGTCCGGGTTCTGTACGGTCTGCTGGCTGTAGTTCTGATTGCCCTCAGAGTCCGTCTGGGCGATGAAGTACAGGGTGCCGGGCCTGCCCAGCTCCTGCAGGATGGCATTGGCATCGCTGACGCCGGGGATCTCGATGTTGATCCGGTCGGTGCCCTCCTGATACACAATGGCCTCTGTGCTGTAGTTCTCCACGCGCTTCTGCAGCTTTGCTATGGTATCGCTCATATCCGTGGCGCTGGGGTCTTCGTCTCCCACCACCTGATAGGTGATGCTGACGCCGCCGGCCAGGTCCAGCCCCAGGTTGATGTCCGAGATGCTGCCGTCACCCTCCGGGTTCACGCCGAAGATGTCCACATAGGTGACCCCTATCAGCGCTAACAGGATGCAAAGCAATACCACAATTGCTTTGTTCTTCTTCATAATTCTTTTATCCTTTCTTGATTTTAGTATGAATCTATAACTCCGCCTCTGCTACCTTCAGCATAATCGCGCATTCCACGCGCTTACGCTCCAGCTCGCAGCCCACGTCGTAGGCATCGTTGATATTGCCGTGGAAATTGTAGGAGTTAGCCGCACAGCCGCCGCTGCAGTAGAACCTGGCGAAGCACTTCCTGCACTTTTCCTTGGCATAGACATTGCAGCTCTTGAACTCGTCCCGGATGTCAGTGCGCAGCACGCCCTCCTCCACATTTCCCATAAGGAAATCCTCATTCCCCACGAACTGATGGCAGGGGTACAAATCCCCCCACGGCGTCACTGCCAGGTACTCCGTCCCGGAGCCACAGCCGGAAAGGCGCTTTGCCACACAGGGGCCGCCCTCCAAATCTATCATGAAATGGAAGAAGTTGAAGCCTTTTCCCTCTTTCTTCCTTTTTATCATCTCCGCCGCCAGCTTATCGTATTCCTCCCGCAGCATGGGCAGGTCTTCCTCCCGGATGGCGTAATCGTCCTCCGGCCCTGCCACCACCGGTTCCACGGATATCTGCCGGAAGCCCAGATCCGCCAGATGGAGCACGTCTTTTGAGAAATCCAGATTGTTCCGGGTAAATGTCCCCCGCACATAGTACTTCTCCTGCCCCCTGCTCTCAGCCACCTTCCGGAATTTCGGAACGATCAGGTCGTAGCTGCCCTGGCCGCCCCGGAAGGGACGCATCTTGTCGTTGATTTCCTTCCTCCCGTCGATGCTGAGCACGATGTTCGCCATCTCGCGGTTGGCGAATTCCATCACCTCGTCATCCAGGAGCACGCCGTTGGTGGTCAAAGTGAAACGGAACTTCTTGTTATGCGGCGCTTCCAGGCTCCGGCCATAGGCCACCAGGTCCTTCACCACCTGCCAGTTCATCAGCGGCTCCCCGCCGAAGAAATCCACCTCCAGGTTCACCCGGTTCCCGGAATTTGCCACCAGGAAATCCAGCGCCTTCTTCCCCACCTCCAGGCTCATCAGCGCCCGCCTGCCATGGTACTCCCCTTCCTCCGCGAAGCAATACCTGCAGGCCAGGTTGCAGTCGTGGGCGATGTGGAGGCAAAGGGCCTTCACCACGGTCTGGCGCTTTTTGAAGTCGAAGACGTAGTCCTCGTAGATGTCCTTTGCGAACAGCGCCCCGGACGCCTCCAGCTCCAGAATCTCCTCCACGGCCTCCCCCATCTCCTCCTGGGAGTAGGGCAGGCCCTCCTGCCCCAGGGCTTCCCTGACGGCCGCGGCCTCCCTCACGCCCTGCGCCAGCAGAGGCTCCACCAGCGGAATGATGTCGTAGACCACATCGTCCACTACGTGGATAGAACCGCTGTTCACATCCATCACGATATTGTATCCGTTGCTTTTGTACTGGTGTATCACCAAAACACCCCTTCCTCGCCCGGCAATCGCAACAAAGTTCAAGCAGCGAAGGAATCCGCTGCTTGTCCTGGTCGAAACGAACGCCTATGTAACTGACAGGTTACAATCCACGACTCCCTCAGCGGCCCAGCCGTAAATGGCAACTCTATTTCACCTTCTCGCAGCTCTGGTTGCCCACTGTGCAGGAAGTCTTGCAGGCAGACTGGCAGGAAGTCTGGCACTCGCCGCAGCCGCCCTTCTTCATGGATTCCTTCAGGTTCCTCGTGGTCAAAGTCTTGATGTGCTTCATATCGATAAGCCTCCTCTTTTCATTCATTCCATCCCCACCCACAGTCAAGGTGCGCAAAGCTCCGCCCTTAACCACAGCCGGGAAACTTTTTGTAGTATATCATAAAATATCTGTTTGTAAAAGGGTTTTTTCAAAAAAAGTGGCGCAGTTTATTCCGGCTTCTGCCCAAGCTCCCCCTTGGCCCGCTCCAGCGCCTCAATCACTCTGTCGCACCAGGCATCGAAGACCGGATCCTCCTTCTGGCACTCCTCGTGGGCCATTACATACGTTACAGCCCTGCGCAGCCCCTCCTCCGCCCGGATGATGGGGCGAAAGCCCGGGACAGCCGCTTTCAGCTTCCTGTTGTCGAACACCACCGTGTTGGCCTTGTCCCCGATCAGACTCCCCGCAAAGTCGTAAGGGCCCACCGCCGCCAGGAAGTCTGACGCCACATGGTAAGCCTTCAGCTCCACCCCAAGGCAGTCCGCCACGATTCCATATATCTGGTTCCAGGTCAGAGACTCGTCGTTGGTAATCTGGAACGCCTCCCCGATGGCGTGGGGATTCCCCATAAGCCCCAGGAAGCCCTCCGCAAAATCTTCGCTAAAAGTAATCGTCCACAGCGACGTCCCGTCCCCCGGAATGATGACAGGCTTCCCCTCCAGCATCCGCTTCAGCACCTGGAAGCTCCCATTGTCCCCGTGCACTCCCACGGGTACGGACTTCTCGCAATAGGTATGGCTTGGCCGTATAATAGTCACCGGAAAGCCGTTCTCCCGGTAAAGACCCATCAGATACTCCTCGCAGGCAATCTTGTTCCTGGAATACTCCCAGTAGGGATTGGCAAGAGTCGTTCCCTCATTCACCCGGTAATCCCTGACCGGCTTGTGGTACGCCGACGCGGAGCTGATGTACATGAACTGCTTCGTCCTGCCCGCGAACAGCCGATAGTCTCGCTCCACCTGTCCCGGCACGAACCCGATGAAGTCACAGACCACGTCAAAGCGCATCCCCTCCAATGCCCTAGCCGCCGCGGCCTCATCCCCGATGTCGCACCGAATCAGCCTGGCGCCCTCCGGCATCTCCCCGCTGCGGTTCCCCCGGTTCAGCAGATACAGCTCGTCCCCCCGCGCCGCAGCCTTCCTGGAAATCGCGCTGCTGATCGTCCCCGTCCCCCCGATAAAAAGTACCTTCATATCCGTCCCTCCGTTTCTTTGCCTGAGCAACTCCTTTTCATAAGTAGATTATAACCATCTTACTGCCATCCTTCAAGCAGATTTTCATAGAAGTTCCGCCCAGTTTGAACCGTAGTCAGCATCTCTTAACAAAAGCCGCGGACATACAGGCGGGCGGGGCAGGGGGCTTTGCGAAAGCCCCCTAGCTCAGCATCCCTCCCAGCATCCCGCCGCCCGCGCAAAGCACCAGCGTCGTGAAGAACGAGCTCCCCACCTGCATATCCCCTTTCCCCGCCGCGAATGAAACTACCGCCAGCACCAGGAAATAGGCACATCCCATGACAAGCCCCCAGAGGAACCGCCTGCTCTCCATCCGCTTCCCCGCCACGAACCCGGCAAAGAACGTTGCCACCACATAAATGGCAATGATCGCAATGGACACAACCTTCTCCCCAAGCCCGAACCGATACAGCGCAAATGCCAGGATCGCCAGCAGCGCCCCGGTCAGTATGTAGGAAAAAAGCAGGCTTTTCAGGAAAAAAGCCACAGGAAATCCTCCCACCCCCTGCTTCCTCTCCCCAGAATGCCTTCCTTCCATATGCTCCACACTTCCCCCTGTCCGACAAAAGCCATCCATCCTCAGCCTTTGTCTATAAACTTTTTATAAAATCATATGCGCCATCCTCCAGGAACTTGACAAACCGGCTTCCATTCGGTATATTAATTTTTGATTACTAAAAACCATCATCGCGGCAGGCGGCAACCAAGACCGTTCTGCCAGTATCACAAAGGAGTGACTTATTTTTGGACGTTCCAGAAGGCATACAATTTATCTCTCTACTTGTTCTTGTCATCCTGTCAGGCTTCTTCTCTTCGGCAGAGACAGCTTTCAGCACAGTGAACCGCGTGCGCATGCGCACCCTTGAGGAAGAGGGCAGCAAGCGCGCGGCAAAGGTGAACAAGATACTGGAAAGCTACAGCAAGATGTTGAGCACCGTCCTCATCGGCAACAACATCGTGAACCTGTCCACCTCCGCCCTGACCACTACCATCGCCCTGCGCTTCGGCATCCCTGTAGCCATAGCCACCGGCGTATTGACACTGGTCATTTTGCTCGTCGGCGAAATCATCCCCAAGACCTGGGCCATGCTGTCCTCGGAAAAAATCACTTTGGCCTACTGCGGCATCATCTACAGCCTGATGCAGGTCATGACCCCCGTCATCTTCGTGGTGGACAAAATGTCCAACGGCATATTGCGCCTGCTGCACATCGACCCCAGCAAGAAAATCACCACCATGACCGAGGCGGAGCTGCGCACCTACGTGGACGTGAGCCACGAGAGCGGCGTCATCGAATCCGAGGAGAAGGAGATGATCTACAACGTGTTCGATTTCTCCGACGCGCTGGCCAAGGACATCATGGTGCCCAGGATCAATATGGTCACCGTGGATGTGAACGCCACCTTTGAGGAAGTGCTCTCCACCTTCCGGGAGTCCATGTATACACGGTTTCCCGTATATGAGGAGGACAAGGACAACATCATCGGCCTGATCAACATCAAGGACTTCATCCTCACCGAGGACGAGGAGCATTTCCAGGTCAGGTCGATCCTCAGGGACGCCCATTTTACATACGAATACAAAAAAGTGGCAGACCTGCTCTATGAGCTGCGGGAGAAGACCACCAGCGTCACCTTCGTCCTGAACGAATACGGCGCCACCGTGGGCATGATTACGCTGGAAGACCTCCTGGAGGAGATTGTGGGCGAAATCCGCGACGAATACGACGAGGACGAGGAGGAATACATCCAGAAAGTGGACGAGCGCGTCTACCTGGTGGAGGGCAGCATGAAGCTGGACGACATCAACGACGAGCTGGACACAAAGCTGGACAGCGAGGACTATGACTCCATCGGCGGCATCATCATCGAGAGCCTGGACCGGCTGCCCGAGGACGGCGAGGAGGTCACTCTGGAAAACGGCATCCACCTGAAGGTTCAGGGCATCGAGCAGAACCGCATCGTCAAGGTGTTGATGACCCTCCAGA
>CAOOJO010000159.1 GCA_948496895.1 uncultured Acetatifactor sp.
TGACGGACAGCATCCCGGAAGGCGTCCATGCGTCGATGATGTAGGTGTAGACGGTATACGCCCTCCCGTCCGGATACCATACCGGCGTGAAGTGCACGTTCCGGCCATAGGTGGAGTATCCATTGGGCCTGAAGGAAAAGGAGGCCGGGTTGCCCCCGCTGCAGGACAGGAGCCTCCAGTACATGTCATAGCCGAACTCCGGGAAATAGGAGATGGCCGTCTGTGCCGGCGCATAGTGGCTGGCCGGTGCATTGGCGGAGAACCTGGCCGTGGCATTTTCCTTGACACCATAGCCGCTCTTCATGGTATCGCCCTGTGCCGTGGGCACGATGTCGTCCGGGTGGACCTCCATGGAGCCGGACAGGGAGGCGTGGTAGGCGGTGGAGGAGAAGTCGTACCAGCCGTGGTCCACCCATTCCCCGTGGTCTGCCCAGCGCCCCCTGTCCACCCAGCGCCCATGGCTTTCCTCACAGTCCTGCGGGCAGTCTTCATTGTGCCCCCAGTCCTCCCACTGCATGTCGCTTTCCCACTGCCAGTCTGCCTCCCATTCCCAGTGGAAGTGCCACCTGGCGCTCCAGACGCTCCAGGACGCGGAGGTCTTCTGCGGGTTGGAGGGCAGGGAGGGCATGGAGAAGTGGGGGTTCGTGTCCGTGGCCTGCGGGTCCGGGGGCAGGTTCTCCTCCAGGGAGACGATCCTTGCCACGAAGCTGGTCCTTGCCGTGGACGCGCCGCTGACGGAGACCTGTATGGTGAGCTTGGTGGGCTCCGGCGGGGTGTGCCACTTCGCCCAGACCACCTGGGAGCCGCCTGCGGGCATCACGATGTTGTCCACGGTGTAGGAGCCGCCGTTGATGTGGAAGGTGACGCTGGCCGGCCTGTCCGGGTTCACCTCTGTGCTGCTTGTCAGGGTGACGCTGGTGATGACGTCCGTGTCCACCCGGTAGGTGTAGTCGGGCGCCTGCAGCATCTCCTCCGGCACGTCCCTGTAGCTGACGATGCCGATGCCCAGGGCGGAGAGGATCTCGGCGTCGGACACCTTCCCGCTGGTGGTGCCGGTCCAGGCAGGGTAGCCTAAGTCCGGCGTCTCCAGGAAGATGGACAGCGGCAGGTTCTGGTGGGTCAGGCTGGGCATCGTCCTGCGGAGCGCCCCGTCGGACATCTGGTTGTAGAGTGCCGCTTCCGTGGCGGTCATGGCGTAGTTGCGGCCGCCATGGGTGAAGTAGGCGATGGGCTCGATGGCCAGCTTGTAGGTGCCGGACACCAGCTCCTCGAAAGGGATGCCGGCTTTGTCGGCAACGAGCTGCGCGGCATATTCGGAGCAGAAGTACCGCCGGATGGCCTCCATGGCCGCTCGGGTGCCGCTGTTCCCGCCGCTGATGATGCGCGGCAGCGCGGTGCCAGGCCTGGAGCAGGAATAGGGGTGGGAATCCAGGGACAGGGGAGCGCCCCCGCTGTACTGGAGCTTGCTTATTTTCCCGAAATGCAGGATGTCCCCTGATATGCCGGAGTTGCTCAGGTCGAACGGCGTGGAGGCGGGGCTGCCGTCCCCGGTGACGACGGTGATGCGCACCCCGTCCTGGTTGTGCCACACGTCCGTTGCGGTGCCACTGCCCATGCCGCCCCCGCCGCCGTCCATGTTCCCATCCCCGGATGCCAGGGCTGCCGTCTCCGCAGACAAGGCAAGGATGAGGGAGAGAAAAAGCGGAAGAATCCGCCGGATCATTTGCTTCATGTGGTTCTCCTTTCAAAATGGAAAAGGACATGGAGTCCGTCCATGCCCTTTCGGTCTGTTCAGTATTCAGTTTTCGGCATTCAGATGCCGCCCATGGTGCCGATCTGCTTGTTGATGTCCCCGTCGCTGTCGATGGTGTCCTGCTGTACGCTGCTGGGCGTCACCCAGCCGAAGACCGGGTCGTAGACCTGTCCCTGATGGCTGCTGTCGGTGCCGGTGTCCCCGGAGGGTGTCCCGGTGCCGCTATCCCCAGAGGGCGTTTCCGTGTCGGAGCCGTCGGTGGGGCTGTCCTGCGGAGGTGTGGGTGCCTGTGCCTGCTGGGCGGGCGGGTCATATTCCGGCTGCCTGTCGGGATCCGTGACGTCATCCGTGGTCACGGGGGGCTCAGAGGGCTTCTCCTGCTGGGCCTCCTCCCTGGTGGAGCTGTCGGAGAGGCTCGTGGTGGAGCCTGTCCCGTCCTCGGAGACCACGGTCTGGGTATTGTCGGAGGCTGTGCCCTCCTGCCGGGTGGCTTCAGGGGCTGCGGAGGGGAGCGTGGCAGCCTCCGTGCCAGGGTTCTCCTCCCATCTGTCGGTCTGGCCTGCCTGCTCCGTGGGGGCGGGGGTGAAATCGCTTTCCGGCTCCCGCGTCAGGAGCCAGGCGCCTGCGAGCGCTGCGATGCAGAGCGCGGACAGGCCGCAGATGGCAGGGGTTCTTTTTGCGTCGGTAGGTTTATTGTCCTTTTTCATAAGATAGGGCTCCTTTCGTCTCGTTTCTATTCTATACGCACCGGATGGCGGAAAGACAACAGCCTTCCCGTCAATATTTCGTATTGTGGGAGCCCGTCAGCGTGATGTGCTGCGTGATGGGCGGGAACAGGTTCCCGAACATCCGGATCCGGAAGGTCGCGTCGCAGTCCACCACATATTCGATCCTGTCAGGATGCTGGCGGAACTGCAGGGTGATGTTGCCCACCGTGTAATCATCGCTGGTGAGCCGTACCCTCTCCTCCATCCCGCTTATGAAGCCTGCGCGCAGGGCGTCCTGGTAGGCGGCGCTCAGGTGCAGGTCGGCCATGTAGGAGCCGAGGTTCGCTTCCCTCTGGGAATGGAAGGTATCCGCATAGATGCGGGCGCTGACATTGTTCAGCTCCATTTTGGCCGCGTTGCGGATGTTCATGCAGTTGATCTTCACGGAAGCGTACAGGAGCAGGAACGACATCAGCGTGATGGTCGCCAGGATGACGAAGATTGTGAAGAAGGACATGTCCCCGCGTTCATTCTGTATGGTCTTCTTAAACATGGAGCGCCTCCTTACTTCCAGTAGTGTTCACTGACGCCTGCCCCCTGGGAGCGGACGTTGATGGGCACCAGGTTGAACTTCCAGAAGCCGCCCAGGTAGCAGCGCCCTGTCACCGTGACGTAGAACGGCGTCCCGATCTGGATGCGGCCGGTATTGCCGGGGCCGGACACCTGGTAGGAGAGCCCTTCCACCCCGCCCAGCTGGCCGGAGAGGAAGGCGAAGAGGGAATCGGTCTCCCCGCTGGTGCCGCCGTTCAGCTGGATCTGCTTCACGAGCTGGTCCGCTATGTGGTCCATCTCCTGTTTGGCGGAAATGATGTGGAATACATTGAGGATGAATGCAATCAGGACCACAGCCACCAGAATGTAGACAAAGCTGCTGATATAAGAGGAGTCGCCTCTCTCGGACAGCAGGAGCCGCTTCAGTTTCTTTTTCAATAGGCCACCTCCCGGATGATAAACAATAGAATCCGCGCTTCGCGGGTCTTCTGTTGTCATGAATAAGGAACGCAGGCGGGAAGCCGGGGTGGGGGCCTCTTGCCTGCGTCTCCTGTGTGGCGGGGCCGCATATGGGATGTGGTGTGCCCGCCGGTGTATGGATTATCACGATATCCATTCTAACATATGGGATTTGCGCTGTAAATCGCAATGATGTGCCAGTTTGGGAAAGTTTAGTGCCAATTTTGTGCCAGTGGTGCGGAGAGAAGAAATGATGTTTTTCAGATAAGAGTGGATTAAAGAAAACAATAGATTAGCAATATTGAATCTGCCTCTTGTGCCGGAACCTATTTTTAAGTATACTGAAAATACATTTCAAGGAAGTAGGGATAGTATGGATTCACAAATTTTGGCATATATGCAGATATTGGATGAAGACATGGAGCGGATACGGGAAATGGTAGTGGAGAGCTGTCGGGACATTGCTGCAGGAAAGGGACGGGACTGTAACAGGTTCTTTGACGGACTGGAGAAAAGGTATGCTGATGACAGGGGATAAAGTGTCTATCCTGCCGTTGGCAGGTGGATGTCGGAGGAGGCGGTGTCATGCGTGGGCCAGTGATTGAAACGGAGGCACGCAGGATTCTGGATGAGGGAATCGCAATGGGTGCAAAAGAGGCACAGGAGAGAATAGCACTGAAGATGCTTTCAACCGGAAAGCTTGAGGTGAAGGAGATTTCAGACTATACAGGGCTGGAGATTGAGAAGATAGATGAGATTATGAGGGTTCACAAACTCAGAGGTATTACAGCATAGTGCTGATGGCCATGGATGATGCGCAGTAAAATTCCTTTTGCAGACATCCAGGAAAGTAACCGGCAGATGCCAGGTGGCTGTTGGGCAGATGGATAGTTGCAGAGACTTCAGGCGGGATTTGATATAATAACGGAAGATGCAGTATCCATGTGGGCATTACCCTGGTAATGGCTGAACAAGAATAAGCACCTTCCACTCCAGTCATTATATGCAGGGTATGGGGTTGGTATGCAAATTAAAAAGATACAGTAAGTAAAAGAGAAACTACCCGGGCAGCTCATTTTTTACTTATGTATCTTCAACTGCCTTTATGATAGCCGAAAAAGGCCTTTTTGTCAAGCGGAATTTGAAAGGGGTGCCGAGATGGACAAGCAAAAAGTTATTCAGTGCCAGAAATACTATATATTTAAGATCCGTGATATTGTGAACAACAGCTTCCATACATTGGAAGAAAAACGGATCGACTGCCTGGTCCAGTACCTGGACCTGTGCATCAGCACCTATGATGAGTACAGGATGGCATTGGACCCGGGCAAATTAAAGAAGTCATATGAGGGGCTGATTGAGGGCATTGATTTCCAGATGCAGAACCATCCTTTCCGGAAACTGGATCTGTATAGGAATGATTTTGCCCATCTGCACAGGCTGGCCTCGTTAGAGGAGCAGCAGCGGGACAGGGATCTCCACAATATCCACAGGGATATGGTCAGTTTGAGGAAGAAGCTGGGTGCTGCGGATATGGTCGGCCATTATATAGCCTGTCTGAAGCACGAAGAGAACTATCAGGAAATGGACCACCTTATGGAGGCTCTGGTAAGTGACCTGCTGTATAAAGGATATTCATTGACGTATCTGTTTGAATGGTTCAAGAAGCAGCAGGATGAATTCATGCGGAACGGCCAGGATGTCTCCATCATTGAAAGTCTCCGGGAGCTTGACAGGGAAGCCGTGGAGCATACCATATACATAAAGTTTATTGTAAGAAGCGATACCCAGTCGCTGCCGGCACTGCAGCTTTTGGGAAAGCAGTTTACCATACAGGAAAGCGATAAGGTCCCATTCAGCAGCAGATGGTCTGATGGGCATTTCTATATCGCAAGCAGAAAGTACAAGGCGCTGGATGTGACGAAAGCGCTCTCCATGGCATCAAAGGAGTTCAGCGCTGTGAAAGAGCTGTTTGACATGTGGCAGGGGACGACTGGCTGCATCCGCGATGACCTGCGGTATGGCTGGACAGAGGATGGGGATTTTAACATGCTGGCGGTAAAGAAGACCGATAATGTCAAGATGCTGGGATATGTGGATTCCTATTACAGGAAACAGATGGAACGCTTCCTGAAGTTGAAGGACGGCTCTGAAAGCGAAGACATCAAGGTGCTGGAGAGGATTTTATATACCCTGAACACAGCCAAGACCTATAAGATACAGAACCGCTTCCTGAATTTCTGGTCTGCGCTTGAGTATGCCCTGTATCCGTTCCCCCGATTCACAATCATTGAAAAAGCCAGGGTTGTGGTGCCGGAAGTGTTCAGCCTGTTCTACATCAAGAACAAGATGAATATCTTCTGGTCCAGGCTCACACATTACCTTGAGACCAGATGCCAGGAGAGTGAGCTCTATGAGGCTGTCCGCTTTGTGGATGAATGTAAGGAGTCCAGTGACGGAGGATATGATACGAAGAAGGTGATTGCGGTGTTCCAGGACCAGGAAAGGGTAGAGAAAATAGCGGACAGCTTTTCAAAGCATGTCGTGCTGCACCGGGAACTGTCCGAACTGTTCATGCTTATCAATTCCCCGAAGAAGGCAGTGGCGGCGATAGAAGAGTATTATGAGGGCATCAGGCATGACCTGAACTTTATATACAGGCTCAGGAACCAGCTGATACATTCCACCAAAGGGACAGATGACTCTCTGGAGCATATCAGCATGAGGCTTTACAGGTATGTGAACTCAGTATTGTCTACCATACTGTATTATAAAGAGAAGAACAGCGAATATACAATAACGGATATACTCAATTCCATTGATGCGACTTATCAGGATTACATTTCTGCCTGGAAGACAAAAAAGACGGACAGGAAGAAAGCGCAGGAGGATGAAG
>CAOOJO010000160.1 GCA_948496895.1 uncultured Acetatifactor sp.
TGAGAATCCGCTGTACCCGGAAGTGATGTTCCGGCGCAATAACATGGAACTGGCGGTCCATGAGGCAGGGGAAATGCGGCGGTCCGGCTTCGCATTCCCAGCCTGTGAAGCAAGGACAGAGGAGGAGAAGACCTGCTATTTCGGATTCGGGCAGCCGCCGGCAGGCGGACCGCTGAAGCTCCTTTTTGTCATGCATGACACGGTGCAGGGGAATCTTACGGGGCTTAGGTGGGAATATCTGTCAAAGAGCGGGTGGAAGGAAATCCACCCGGCCGACGGGACGGAAGGATTCGCCCATACGGGTCTGGTGTCCTGGTACGGTCGGGACGACAGCTGCCAAAAGACCCTGTTTGGGCAGGACTTATACTGGCTTCGGCTCTGCGGGGGCAGTGGAGAGGGCAGGGAAGGCACAGAGGCGTCAGGGGACAGGCATGGGGACTGCCCTAAGATTGAGGGGATTTATCCTAACGCCACCAGTATCCTTGGGGTGGAGACGGTGGAAGAGACCATTGAACTGGCGCCCAGAGCCCAGGACAAGGAGCTTCGCCTTGCATACCAGGACATCTGCAGCTTAGAGGTGCGGGTTCTGGGGCGGATGGATTACCAGCAGGGTCTGGAGCGTCCGTGGGAGCTGTGGACGGAAGTGGAGGAGCTTTCGGCGGACAGCGGTATCCGGAAGGAATATGCCGCCGACTGGCGGGAGGGCGTGATTACCTTCCCCAAATACATGGGGACTGCCGGGCGCAACGACCGGGACGAGATTGAGGTCCATGTGCGCTACAGGCATAGTCAGGGGAAGAAGGGAAACCTTCCGGCAGGGGGGATTAACCAGCTTGACCGGACCATTGGCTTTATCAATACGGTGTTCAACCCCATGGCCACTGTGTGCGGGCTGTCCGGCGAGACGGTGATGGAGTCTGTGGCAAGGAATGCAAGCCTTCTGCGCCACGGCAGGCGGTGTGTGTCTGCCGAGGATTTTGAGGACATGGCAAGAGAGGCGGCCAGGGACATCTGCAAGGTGAAATGCTTCCCCGGTTATGATAAGGACGGGAAACGGCAGGAGGGGGCGGTCACGCTGGTGGTGCTCCCCGGGGATTACGGGGAGAGCGCCTACAGCTTTGAGCGCACCAGAAGGAAAATCTATCAGTACCTGTCCGCCCATATGGACCAGAACATCGTGGGCCTTGGGCGGTTCTATATCGTAATGCCGGACTTAATCCGGCTGGATGTAAAGGTGGCGCTGGAGCTTTCCCGGGAGGGGGAGGTTTTTGCCGCCACCAAGCGGGTGCGGCAGGAATTAGACCGGTTCCTGAATGCACTCCATGGGAATTTCTTCGGGGACGGCTGGGAGATCGGGGTGCTTCCCGACCAGAACCAGATTATTCACGCCGTAAAGCAGGTGGAGGGCGTGAAGTACATAAGCCACCTGTCCCTGCGCAAGTACAGGAGCGGGCGGTTTACGGAATACGAAGTCAACGAAGAACGGCTGCTGCCATTCTACCGGCTGCCCAAAAGCGGCTTTCATGAGGTAGTGGTGGAATTTCAGTAAAGAAAGGGAGCTTGGGAAATGTTCTATGATTTGAATCTGGATGATAAATCTTACCGGGAAATAGAAGCGGACGCCATTTTCCAGATTCCGGGGGAGTGTCCGGAGTGGACCAACTATAACCAGTCCGACCCGGGCATGATGCTGGTGGGGCTGCTTTCCTGGCTCAAGGAGATCCAGCAGTACCACATCAGCCAGATCGGGGGCCTGAAACGGCAGAAATATCTGAAACTTCTTGGAACCGGCATACGGCGCGCCCGGCCTGCCAGGGGGGCCGTGAGCGTGGAGCTTCCGGCAGGGTATTCGGGCGGGCAGTTCCCGATTCTGAAAGGCACCCGTTTCTATGCCGGGAATATGACCTTTGAGACGGTGAGAAAGGAATTTCCCCGCCCGATAAGGCTGATCGGGGCCTATATTCTCAACGGGGAGGCATTAGAGCAGTACGTCAATATCGGAAACGACCTGGAAAAAAGAATGCGCCTCTACCCCTTCGGAGAGCAGCCCCAGGCCGGGAACCGCTGTTGCTTTGTGATGGACAGGCCCTTTGCTGCTTCGGGGCAGACGGTGGTTTCCTTTGGCATCCGCACAGATTACGAGGTGACGCGCAATCCCATCGGGGAGGATTTCGTGCCGCTGGCCCGCCTTTTGTGGGAATACCAGTCTGGGGACGGGTGGGAAGAGCTGCCTGTGGACTTTGACACCACCTATGCATTTCTTGAGAGCGGGAAGATTGGGTTTTCCCTGCCGGGGGAAATGGTGCAGGACTTAGAGTATGGCGCCTGGCAGATCCGTGTGACTCTGGTGGAAAATGATTATGACGTGGCGCCGCTGATTGAGAATATTTACTTTAACGAGATTGAGGTCAGGCAGCAGTATACCAGCTGTGACTATGAGGATCACGAGGCAGACTGCCTGGGGGACGGGCGCTGCTGCGTGGAGAGCGGGATGTACCTGGCCAGGACGGGCGAGGCGGAGATTTACGTCTGCACAGGCGGCGGCTTTGTCCCGGTTCCCATAGCCGGGCGCGAAGAGACGCCCGACGGCAGCGTGCTCTTTTCTTTCGTCTGGCAGGGGCAGGCAGAAGAAGACGGCAGGGTGCGCATAAGGCTTGCCGCCTATGAGAAGGAATTCCGTAAGCGGCGGGGAATCGGCTCCGGCCAGGCCTATGCCAATCAGGAGTACCGGCTGGATATTCCGGATCTGGTCTATGACGATTTCGAGATTATGGTTTATGACCGGCGGGATAAGCGGTTCTATCCCTACCGGCGGGTGGAAGATTTTGACGGCTGCACGCCGGAGGACCTGGTGTATATGCTGGATATTGCAGGCAACCGGATCCTGTTCGGCAACTGTGAGAACGGAATGGCGCCGGACGGGGAGATCCGTCTGATGCGCCTGCGGGTGTGCGGCGGGCAGTCCGGCAATATCAAGGCAGGAAGAATCCGGGAATGCGAGGGATATCCGGAGCTTCTCATCCGCCAGTACCGGGAAACCTCAGGCGGCAGGGACAATGAGACCATAGAAGCCTGTTACGGGCGGATCCGGCGGGATCTGCGGAAAATCAGCCGGGGCGTTACTTATGAAGACTATGAGCAGTTAGTGCGCAAGACGCCGGGGCTTCTGATTAAGGACTGCAAGGTAATCCCTGTAAACGAAAAGTCCGGGGAGGCTTTCCGGGAAAATGAGATTGCCATCGTGGTGCGTCCCTTAAGCTATCAGGAAAGAAATACACGGCTCAGTGAGAAATACAGACAGAACCTTCTTAAGTCCCTTGAGAAGGGGAAGATGCTCGGCACATCCATCCGCCTGCTGAATCCAGAGTATGTGGGGATTGCGGTCTTTGCGGAGATTGTCATCCGCCCTCAGTTTACGGACGCAGAGGAAATGATTGAGGAGGCGGTCCGTTCCTATGTGAATGAGCATTCCTGGGAGATCGGGAAGCCCGTGTCAGGCAGCGTGCTCTACGGAATCATTGACATCCTGCCCTGCGTGTGGCAGGTCAGGTCCCTGTCCGTGGAGGCAAGAGGGCGGGGATACCGCCAGCTGGTCAATGGGGATGTGAAGCTTCCCCCCAACGGGCTGCCTTATCTGAAAGAAACGGATATCCGGATTTTCACTGCCGGGGAGACGGACTTTTAACCGGCCGGAATCAATGAGGGATACTGACTGGCAGCAATGCGGCATAAGATTTAGATAGATGAATAAGAGAGGCGACAGGCGTGGAGCAGCTTAAATATTTCGTATTTAACAAAAAGAGAGATTATGAATCCGGATACCGGAACGGGATTCGCATGACAGGGCAGGGAATCGCATTGACAGAAGGCGCGTCCCAGAACGGCACCTTCATTTCCCGCCTTCTGGACAGCGGGGAGGAAGGGACCCAGTGGCACAGGGCAGTGATCAGGAGCGAGGACTATGGGGACGATTCCATCAAGTTCTACATCTACTGCAGCGACAAGGATGAGGTGCCTGTGGACGGCAGGCTTTGTCCCTGGGAGGAGCTGATCTGTGACGATGAAGTGCCCCTTGAGAAGAAGCGCAGGCTGATGGAGCCTTTTCTTGCCCATATCGTACAGAATCCCCGGGATATCCTGCTGTACCGCGCCAGGGGAAGGTATCTGTGGATCGAGGTGCAGCTGTTCTGTCAGGCAGGCTTCCTTCCCGAAATCAGCCATATGAAGATCTATGCCGGAAACCGCAGCTTTCTCTCCTATCTTCCGGCCATCTACCAGACCGGGGGGAAGGAGGACTTTTTGGGAAGGTTTCTGGGGATGTTCGAGGCGGTGTACCAGGATCTGGATGAGAAGATTGAAGGCTGTGCCAGACAGTTAGACCCAGAGGTGGCGGAACCGGAATTTCTGAAATGGCTTGCTAGGTGGGTGGGGATTTCCAATGCCCATCTGTGGCCGGGGGAGAGGTTAAGGCGGCTGCTTACGGGGATTGTGCGTAAGAATCTGGTTCGGGGAACCAGGGAATATATGGAGCACGTCATCAGCGCCTTTACCGGGGAATGTCCCTTCTTCCTGGAATACTGCGACATCGAACGCTACCGGGACAACCCGGCGGCTTACCAGAGTTTAAGGGAATCCTATGCATGGGGGCCTTACGAGGTCAGCGTGTTCGTGCGGGAGCAGGCGGTCAGTTCCCTACGGGAGCAGCATGCGTTAAAGAAGATGATTGAGGACATGAAGCCTGCGCATATCCGGATCCATCTGGTCATCTTAAGGCCGGGGATCTATCTGGGGCAGAATGTGTATGCAGGAGTAAACAGTATGCTTGTAGCCTATGAGCGTGTGAATCTGAGAGGAATGTCTGCCATCCCGTCCATCGTGGGCGCGGCAGAAGCCGAACCAAAGGAGGAAAGAGAGATATGAAGAACTTGAAAAGCTTTCCATTCGAGAGAAACCGGTATTTTTATGGGAAGCTGCTGTCTGTGGAAGATTTTGAGACAGAGCAGAAATATTTTAACGACAAGCGCAGGACCATCAACCGCTTCCTTTTTGGCTCCGGCGTGGTCTGCGGCCTGGGGGTCGTGGAGGTGGACGATGAGAGCATTTCCGTAGAACGGGGGCTTGCCCTTGACTTTGCGGGGCGGGAGATTGTGCTGGACGAACCGGCCATCCGCAAGATTGCGGAGCTGGAAGGATATGGGGAGGATCAGGACGCAGGCTTCTACTATCTGTGCCTGGAGTACCAGGAGGAGGCTGCCGAGCTTATGCATAACGTGGCTGGGACGGCAGGGAAGAACGGCAGCGAATATAATAAGTACAAAGAGGGCTACCGCCTGTTCGTGACCCAGGAGGAGCCGGAGCGGGAGATCTTTAACCCGGAACAGCTCTACGAGGAGCGAAGGGAGGTTTACTGCGGGCAGGACATCCGGATCTGCCAGGTGATGCCCCGGTTCATAGAAGCGGGGAAGGACGCAGCGCTGACCGTGGAGATTGAATGCGCAGGGGAGCAGGGGCTCTCCTTTGAGTATGAGCTGGAGCTTTCCTTTCTGACCAGCGCAGAGGCCAACCGTGTCCGGGTGGTATTTGACGACAAGGACCTGGCGAAGGAGAAACGATACAGGCTTGAGATTCCGCTGAAGGCGGCAGGGGTGCAGGACGTACAGGCAGAGGCTTCCCTGGTGGAGGGCAGCTTTCTGCTGCACACAGGGGGCAAGGAATATACAGACGCAAAGAGATGCGTAAGCTGGGCCTATGTAAGCGGGCTGGACGGCTATGAGGCCATGCAGTCAGAATATTATAAGACGGCCATGGATTCGATTATGGGAAATACTTTCCAGCAAGGGATCTACCTGGCGAAGATCTATGTGGTGCGGGCAGGGGGCGTGTGCCTCATCCAGCGGGTGGAGCCCCTTCCCTTTGAACAGAAGGTCATGCACAGTGAGATTGCGGCGGCCATGCTGGGGCAGCTTGTCCAGGATGTCAAGCGGCTCAAGGAAGCCAGTCGGCTGGAGAGTGAGAACCAGAAGATACAGAATGAGGAGAAGCCTTTAAGGGCGGCATACGGGGAAATGGTATTTGAGCTTGGAAATGCCCGTCCGGGGGATATCCTGTATTCAGACGACATCGTCCATGGGCTGGGCTTCGGCTCTGTCACCATCCTTCTTGGCTATGAGGTGGACGATGGGTTTGAGGAGGATTCCCAGATGATGTTCGGGGATGCGTCCCTGTTTGAGAACGGCCAGGGGTTTGCCTGCTCTCTGGGGGCAAAGCTGGAACCGGCGGAGGGAACCTTTGAGATTGGGCTTAAGGTTCTGAAAAATGAGGGGGCAAGGCAGGTGCGGGTTC
>CAOOJO010000161.1 GCA_948496895.1 uncultured Acetatifactor sp.
CGCCCAGGTAGCTGGCCTTCTGGATCGTGGTCCCGCAGTAGGGACAGCCCTTGCCCAGGGTGTTCTTGCTGAGCATCACGGGATACCTGCCGGGCCTGCCGAACAGGTCCTTCTCCGTGTTGCGCCCGCCGGAGGCGGTCATTTTCTGCAGCGTGTCGGTCAGCGCCTCATAGACCTGTCTCCAGCGGCTCTCGGGGACGGTGCCCACCTTCTTTTTCGGATGGAGGCCCGCCCGCAGCAGGATGTCCTGGAGCACGCCGTTGCCCAGCCCGGGAATCCGCTGCTCCGTGGCCAGGAAAGCCTTCATGGACAGATTCCCCGAGGCCTGCTCCCTCAGCTCCCGGAAATAGGCATAGTCGAATTCTTCGCTTCCGGGCATGGGCTTCTCCTTGGCCACATGGTAATAGAAATTGTCGTACTCCTTAGGATTTACCAGGAACATGGAGCCGTACATCTGCACGGTGCACACCAGGTTGCTGCCGTCCTCCAGCTCGATCCTGGTCTGGTAGCGGGGAGGGAGCTTTTCGCCGGGGGCGTAATATCTTAAATTCGTTCCATCCCCTACGGCAAAGCGGTAGTCTCCCACCTCGATCTCCACATAGCTGCCCCAGCCCGTGGCCTCCCCCAGGCGCTTTCCCTCCATGGTCTCCGCGTAGAAGCCGGGCTCGCCTGTGTACCAGGCAAAGGAGTGCTTGGTGTGGGCCGCTTCCACCCTGCGGATCTCCAGCCCTTTCACGGTCTCGTTAAGCTGTGCGGCTATGGTAAGGCTCTCCGGTATTTCCAGCATAGGAACTCCTCCTTAAATATCATCACGATACAGAAATCCCATAGTCCAGGATGATGTTTCCCTCCCCGTCCGGCGTGGTGTACCTGGGGCAGTTGTATCTCTCGAAGCACCAGTCGTCCTCTTTCCTGGCAAACCCTGCTGCCCGCAGCGCCTCCAGGCACATGTCATGGGTCTCCATGGTAAAGAAGTCCCCGCTGCCCTCCTTGTCGGACAGATAGCATACCGCATACTCCTGTGGCTCTATGTCAATGGACTCAAACCCCTCCGGAACCTCTGTGCCTGCCGGGAAGAACATGCCGATCCATCGCTCGGGCATCCCGTCCACGATGTGCACGGCGCCGATATAGGCATCCCCGTTGAGGGGAAGGCACTGATTCTGCTCCAATACCGCGAACCAGTCCTTTTCCCACCATTCCCCCCAGTTGGGAGCGCCTGTATATCTTTTTCCGATCAGCCGCGTTGCCGGCCAGCTTTCTTTCTTGATTTCCAATACTTTCACTGCCATGGTCTGCCTCCTTGTCTTCTGCTGTTTCATTCCTGCATCAGTGGATGGAAAGACAGCCGGAACAGAACGGAATGTCCGCTTCGGCTGCCCCTGCTTTCGGAATTACACTTCCTTATGCCCTCCAGCGCTCCAGGGTGGGGAAGTATTCGCCCAGCATGGCCTTCGCCTCCTCCACCGTCTTGGCCCGGCCGCCCTCCACCTCGAAGGGTGCGCAGAAGTCTATCATCTCCTCCAGGCTGCAGTCCTGGGCAAAGGCCCCGTCTTTGTAGCAGTAGCAGCAGTAGGTGTCGTTTTTGCTGCCGTCCTGGTTGGTTCCGTACTGCTCCTCCTGCATGGGCATCCCGCAGCTCTGGCAGATCTTCAGTTCCTGTTTCATTGTGTTTTCCATGGTGTCGCTCTCCTTTCGTTTTGCATGCTTTCCCTTATCGGGTCTGGCGGAGGTGCGCCCCGCCCTGCATTTCACTATGGGAAGCGGCGCCTGCTTCCTTAAGTGTAGGTCTATCATACACTTCTTAATATGACATCAGCGCGTCATATTTTAAAAATTTATCTGCCTACCGTTGTTGGCGGCATCTCCCCGCTACCCTCTCGCCTTCAGCAGCTCAAGTCCCTCTTTACCGCAGATGTGCTCAACGGACATCTCCATCATGCACAAGGACTCCCGGAACCTGTCGATTTCGCTCTGCCGCCCTGCTCCATCGCCGTCCGGATGATATTTTATGGCCAGCGCCTCTATCGCCTCTTTGATTTCCGCCTCATCTTCCAGAATGCGGATCCTGCCAAAGACGATTACGCTCTTGTAGGCGGTCGTGTACTTCTCGGGAATGACCTCATCCTGGGCTATCACGCAGAAGGAGGCTTTCTCCTGCCTTTTGATCGCGTCTATCTTATGTCCGCTTTTGGCTCCATGGAAATATAGTTTGGAGTCCTTGTACACGTAGCTGATGGGGACAGCGTAAGGATAGCCCTCATCGCCGGACAGGGCCAGGACCCCCGATGTCCCTTTCATCAGGATATCGATGCTTTCTTTGAGCGGCAGCTCCTGTCTTTTTCTGCGAAGTTCTCTGAACATGTTTTTCCCCCTGTGCTTTCTGTCAATTTTCTTTGATATCTTTGCTTCTGATGACTGCGTTCCTATAAACTTTATCATAGAATCCCTGAAACATCAATCAAAACAATCTCGTCCAGGGCTGCCTTTCCATCCGCATTCGTGTTATGCTGGGGAAACAGCCCAGACAATTGTTACGGAAAGGACAAAGGAAATGTACGCTAAGATTCCCTGCGACGGGGAATGGTTCGCCAATGTGGTCCTCATTGCCAGATAGCATCAGCTTCCATACATCTCCCCCATCCGCCGGATTCTGGCCGCCAGCTCCCGCACCCAGTCCGGCCCCAGCACTCTGGCGGATGGCCCGCTCCGCAGGCCTTCAGGCCCTGGTCAACGGCCACGACCCGGATGTCCCGGAAGGGCTGAATCCATACGTCAAGCTGTAAAATCCAGCAAAAGGAACCGGGCACCCGTCAGCCTTGCCTACATCTCTCTGCGGGTGCCCGTGCCATTCTCTCAGCCGTCTTTCATAAGCTTCATCCTATTTCCTCCGGCGAAAGCCGGATAATCGATAATCCAAAGGAAAATGTATGCTCCGTGGCGCGTCCTGTCTCCGCGATTACATACAGCATCTTCCGGGAAGAGCTGTAGAAGACGTCGCTGTAGCCACCCTGTCCCGCCAGCTCCTTTCTGTAGGGCCATGTCCTCCCGTCGTCGTCGCTGCGCCGGATGGACAGCCGTATCCTGCCCTCCTCCCTCCTGCACGCGCAGTTGGTGAACCAGAGATGTCCGTCCCCCTGGGTCATCCCCGCGCAGCAGACCGGGTCAATCAGCTGTCCGTCAAAATAGAAGCCGCCCCAGTTCCGGATCCCGTCCGGGCTGAAGCCCACCTTGCGCATATCCTTCCCGGTTTCGTGACGGCAGTTCAGCATCATTCTGCCGTCCGACAATTCCGCGATCACCGATTCATTGGGATCCACAAAATCCTCATCGGCCCAGATGATCTCACCGCACTGCCAGGTTCCCCCATGATCGTCGCTGTACAGCGTCGTCACCACAGAAGGGTGATGGCTGGTGATATCCATCCGGTTCGCGGCTGCCCAGACCGGGACAATCAGCCTGCCCGTGGAAGTCACGAGCCCATGCCCCGGCCCTGCCGCGATGACAGTCCAGTTGTACTGCTCCCGAAGCGACGCGTATGCCCCGGAAATGTCCCTGGCCTCAGACCAGGTAAGCCCCTGGTCGAGACTGTACATATAATAGGCCTGCCGGTAATTGCGGTGCCAGATCAGATGCACCATATCCTGATCCGCGAACAGAACAGCATTGTGGATTGCGTCGGTTCCATGACCATACGCGATGACCATGCGCTCAGACCATTGTCCCCCTCCGTCCGTGCTGCGGCGGATTGCCAGGTCCATGGCAGACCAGTCCCCGCCATAGCGGCACTCATAGGCCGCAATCACCGTTCCCTTATCCGTGCATACAATGCTGGGCACTCTGTAGATCCGATACCCGCCCTTCCCATATTCCTCTATCCGTGTCTGTTCCATGAATTTTCCCTTCCTCTGCCGGATTCCGGCGCAGACCCCTTAGTCCCGGATAATCAGCCCCTCCGGGCATTCCTCCTCCAGGGCCGCCAGGGTCTTCCACAGCTCGTCCGCCTGCTCCTCCTTCAGGTCGATTTGGGGCCGGTGCATATGCCCTGCCATCAGGCCCCGGTACTGCAGGCCGCTCTTAAAGATAGCCATGTTGCTTCCGGCTCCCAGGGCTCTGACGAATTTGTTGGCCAGGCGCTGCCATCCCCGGGCGGCTTCCATGTCCCCGGCCTGGAACGCTTCATAAATCTTCACGAAGGGCTCCGGGTAGACCGAGCTGCAGCCGGACACCGTTCCGGCGCAGCCCATTGCCAGCGTGGGCAGGAACAGGCTGTCCGCCCCCTGCACCACCTCAAAATCCCTGGAGATTCCCAGATACTCATATGTACGGGCCATGTCTGCATAGGAATATTTGATTCCGGCCACGTTCGGACATTGCTCCAGAATACGTCCTATGGTATCCGAGGTCAGGTCGTTGGCGGCCAGTTGAGGGATATTGTAAAGATAGGCAGGGAAGTCCTGTGGAATCGCGTGGAGCACCTTCACATAATATTCCACCATGGCATCCGGGTTCGTCCCGAAAAACGCGGGTGTCACGATTCCTACCCCATCCGCGCCGATATCGCAGGCATGCTGCGCCAGACGAATCGTCTCGTCCGGATCCATGGCCCCTACGTGGATATAGGTGGTCAGCCTTCCCCGGTTCTGGTCGATAACCGTCTCCGCTACCTTTCTGCGGTCTTCCTCATGCATGAGGAACATCTCGCCTGTGGTGCCGCAGGGGTAGAGACAGTCCACACCCCTCTTTACCAGGAATTCCACCATATTCCGGACCTGTTCCAGCATCACCTGGCCATTCTCATCAAACGGCGTCACCATTGCGGTGATTACACCATGAAGTCTTTTCATAACGATTCTCCCATCTCTCAATCTTTCGGCATCTTTTGTCTCATGTCATCCAATCCTGCTTCTCACCTTATCCGGATCGGTCTCCCGCAGAGGGGTGTCCTCCAGGACGGAAACCGCGGCCGCCGCTCCCGCCGCCTCCCCCACCTTGGCGCAGGTGGCGATATAGTGGATCATCCGGCCCGCCGGTTTGCCGGTCACGAGCAGATTGTCGAAGCCGCGCACGATCAGGCTTGCCAGAGGGACTCCCCAGCCATGCTCGTTCTGCCCACTGTGTGGATGGCCCCTGACATAGGTCAGGATATCCGTGCGGTCTGAATATCCCGCCAGATCCTCTTTGGAGATGGTATACTCCGTAAACCCTTCCGGCTCCTCGGGCACCCGCAGGGCCTTGGAGATATTGGCATACACATCCATCAGATGGGCATTCTCAAAGCCCGGGATGTATTCCCGGAAGAAACGGTGGTAGATCCACTGCAGCCTGCGGGCCGCATTGACGGCGCTGGAATAGTTCAGGGGATCCGCCACGTCCACCTCCTCGAAGCCGTCTCCGAAGACGGGATAGCAGCCCATATTGTCCCTCTCATAGAAGAGCCAGACATGCTCTCCGTTGGAGCGCCTGATGGCGGCATATTCCGGATTGTCCCGGATAGCCCTGTCCAGGGTCTTCATGAAACCATGGATGAACAGCGGATTGCCTCCCTGGACCAGCCTGCGCATCTCCTCGGGCTGCGCCCGCTTGCCCACCATGGGGCGCAGGAACCACCCTGGCTCAGGCGCTCTCTTCCCTTCCGCCCTGGCCCTTGCCATCGCCTCATCCTCTGCCAGCAGAATCTCCGGGTCTTCCGACGAGATCTCCTCCTCTATGAACTCCAGGGTGCGCATGATGTCGATTCCACCCACGCGGACCAATGTGCCCATATAGCCCTTGGAATGGGGGAAAGGATTTCCGGCGCAGGTACTCACTACCGCGCTCTGGGAAGTATCCACGATCCGCCTGGCCAGTATCTCATACTTCGCGCCGTTCTCTCCCTGCACCACCACGCCCTTCAGGGTCTTCCCCTCCAAAATCGCGTCGATTACGGGCATCTGATACAGAATCCGCACGCCCGCCTCGTCCAGCAGCTTCAGGGAGACATAGCGGTAGGCATTGGGATTTACATACTGGTCATTAAAGGCGTTCATCCAGGAATCCGGCTGGCTGTAGGGAATATATGGCTCCAGATGGGCCTTGCGCAGAGCCGCGTTGATCCCCTCCCTTTCCATCAGCTTATAGTCGATCCTCGAAAACAGCGGGTCGGACTGCCCCTCCGCCACCGCCAGGTTCAGGATTTCCCAGGGAATCCCGCTGATCAGTAGCCTGCCGTCGATGTCCAGGAAGCCGTCCAGCCCCCATGTGTCGATTTCCGCCGCCTGGCCCCCGATTACGGCATTCCTTGATAATGGCAGGGTGCAAAATTTAAATGCTGGGAAAGACGGTGTGGGAACTAGG
>CAOOJO010000162.1 GCA_948496895.1 uncultured Acetatifactor sp.
CGCGGTAGTGCCGTCGTCGTTCAGCTTCCCTGTATAGGTAGCCCCCTGGTACTCGATACTGATTTCTTCCACGCAGACGCCGCCCTGCAGGGTGCCGTTGTAAGCGCGGACCGGATTCCCCTCCCCGTCGCTGTAGGCCACCGTCACCGCGCCGCTGTAGCCGTCCTCCTTCAGGACAGCCTCCCCCAGCACGGCTCCGTTCTCGTCCCCCTGATAAAAGCGGAAGCGGCCGTCCGCCCCCAGCCATGTGATTTCCGCATAAGAGCCATCCGCCCCGATCTGCAGCACGTCCTCCCCCTGGCAATAGCGGGTCCTGGTCTCGATGCCCAGCATTCCGCCCTGCAGAATCCTCTGCCATTCTTCCCGGGCCGTCAGCTCCCGCAATGCCGCCGCGTCCCTGCCGTCAAGCGCGTCCATGATCTGCCGGGCCAGTGCCGCCGTCTCCTCGTCCTCGCCGCTTGCCTGTACCACGATAGCGCTTACCTGCTGGGCATATTCCCTGGAAGGATACAGCCGCAGCGCCCTGGACAGGGCCTCTCTCTGCAGCGCTGCCTCCCCTATGTCGGCATATATCTGTGCCAGGGCCGTGTAATCCGCCTCCTGAAAGGCGTCCATGGCCAGAAGCTGCTCATAGTACTTCCGCTTCGCCTCCAGCGCTTCCTCTCCGTCTCCGGCCTGGGCGATGGCCTGGCGCAGCTCCTCCTGCGTCCGCGGCGGAGCCGGCGTAGGCTCCGGCGTCTCCACAGGCGCTGTGCTCTCCTGTTCCGGTGCAGTCTGTACCTGGCCGCAGGATGCCAGGGCCAGGATAAGAATCAAAAAAATGCAGATCTGTACAGGGACTTTCTTCATTCGGTTTTCTCCTTCAAATTGTCAATGATTTTTTGGCAATCTATATATCGGCATTTCCCTGATTCCCATTAATGTATAAATCTGGCAGCTTAATCTGAAGGTTCTAGAACAGTACCCCCAGCGCCCCCAGCAGCCCCGCGCTGGCCAGTCCCATGATGATGCCCGCCAGCACCACGCCGAACAGCACCGCGATCACGCTGGACTTGAAGTCCATGTCCAGCAGGCTGGCCGCCAGGGTCCCTGTCCAGGCTCCGGTTCCGGGCAGCGGAATCCCCACGAAGAGCAGCAGTGCCACGAATAGGCCCCTGCCTGCCTTCTCCTTCAGCTTCTCCCCTCCCTTATGCCCTTTTTCCAGGCAGAAGGTGAAGAACTTCCCGATGACAGGCTTGTCTGCGCCCCACTCCAGCACCTTTCGGGCGAAGAGGTAGATGATGGGGACCGGGAGCATGTTCCCCAGGATACAGACGACGTAGCTGGGAAGCACCGGCAAGTCCATGCCCAGCGCGATGGGCACAGCCGCCCTCAGCTCGATCAACGGTACCATGGAAACAAAAAACACAAACAGATATTTCTTCAGCATGACAATCTCCATTCTTTTTATATTTTAATCTTTCTACTATGCTTAAGCGCTTCCTGCGCCATAGCTCCACGTCTTTCCATGCCGCCCGCGCCTGCCAGCCGAAGCGCATCGCGTCCCTTGGCGGCTGAAATGCTTCACGGCAACGCCCTCGCTAGAAGGCATCTATATACTCCCTCAAAAACCCGAGCAGCCGGTCCATCTGCTCCTCCGTTCCGATGGTGATGCGCAGGGAGTTGGATATCCGCGGCTTGTTCCAATAGCGCACGTAGATGTCCGCCTCCCGCAGGGCCTGGAAGATCTGCTGGGCCGGAATCGTTTCATGGGAGGCGAAGATGAAGTTCGCCTTTGAATCCGGGAAGGTGAATCCCAGGGCCTTCAGCTCCCTCTTGACCCGCTCCCTGGTGGCCACGATTCTGGCCGTGACCGCCCTGAAATACACATCGTCCCGCACCGCCTCCGCCCCCAGTAGCTGGGCAGGCAGGTTCATGGTGTAGGAGTTGAAGGAGAACTTCACATCGTTCAGGTACCCAATTGCCTTCTCGCTGCCGATGCAGAAGCCGATGCGCAGGCCTGCCATGGAGCGGGATTTGGAGAAGGTCTGTACCACAAGCAGGTTGTCGTACTTCTCCACCAAAGGAAGCGCGCTCTTGCCCCCGAAGTCCACGTAGGCCTCGTCCACCATCACCACCACGTCCCGGTTGGCCCGGACAATCTCTTCTACGGTATCCAGGCTCTCGAAAAGTCCTGTGGGGGCGTTGGGATTGGGGAAGATGATGCCGCCGTTTGGCTGGGTATAGTCCTCCGGGCGGATGTGCCAGTCCTCGTCCAGCGGGCATGTCCTGTACGGAATCCCGTGCAGCTTTGCCCATACATCGTAGAAGGAATAGGTCACGTCCGGGAACAGGATGGGGCGCCTGCCGTTAAAAAAGGTCATGAAGGCCATGGAGATCACATCGTCCGAGCCCACGCCCACGAACACCTGCCCGGGGCTTACATGGTAGTATTCCGCCAGCGCGTCCACCAGGACCCGGGTATCCGGATCCGGGTACAGGCGCAGCGCGCCATAGTCCATCCGCTTCAGCAGCCGCTCCACCCCCGGTGCGGGGGGATAGGGGCATTCATTGGTGTTCAGCTTGATCATGCCCGGCTTGTTCGGCTGCTCTCCCGCCACATAGGGCACTACTCTTCGCACATTCTGTTCCCAGCTCATCTTTTATCCTTCTTTCTAATCCGTTTCTTGTCCTTCGTGCCTCCAGGCCATACCGCCCCGCAGTCTTCCACTTTTCGGGCATCCGGCAAATCCTCACTGACAATCCTCCCTGCCGCGCAGCTCCTCCCGATAGATATCGGCCTGCTCCGCACATCCCAATGCCACATAGCAGCGGATCAGCCCCTCCAGGCTCTCCCGCCCGCCGGCCTGCAGGGCCAGGATCGGCTTCGTCTCGTAGACGGCATTGTAGTACCATATGGCGGCCTCCTCCCAGTCGGAAAGCCCTTCATAAAAATGCCCCATCTCGCAGCAGATCTCCGAGCAGGCCTCCTCCGCGATCACCTTGGAAGTGTATTTGAAGAAATTCACCGTATCCCCTGCCAGCCGGAACGCCTTTGCCGCCACGCAGCAGGACTGGGCCATCTCCTCGCCGTCCCGGTCATTGTCCGCCGCTGCCTCCAGGAACACCGGCGCCGCCTGGGCGAAGTCCTCCTCGTCCCCCGCTATCAGCAGCTCCCTGGCGTACATTCCCAAAAGACGCTTGGGGAGCCGGTAGCCCTGCTGCCAGTGCTTATGGAAATTGGCCAGGTCCCGCTTGGCATGGCTCTGCTCCGGCAGATGGGTGATGACGATGTCACTGTCGTATATCACGGGCTCCAGCCGCACCGTCTCATGGATGGGGGCCTCCCAGACGAAATCCCGTTTTCTTTTGAACAGCTTGGGGCGATACTCTTCGTCATAATTGTACACCGTATTGAACTGGAGCTGGTTGGCGTACTTCATCTGTACGATCTCCACCTCGGGGAGCAGGGTCTCCTTCAGCAGCCGGAACCGCTCCCTGTTCTCCGGGGACAATACCTCATCCGCGTCCGCAGAATATATATATTCCTGTGTGGCCCTGGAGAACACAAAATTCCTGGCGGCGCTGAAATCGTCTATCCAGAGGAAGTCGTACACCTTCTCCGTATAGCGGCCCGCTATCTCCTTTGTGGCATCCGTGGAGCCCGTATCGGCTATGACGATCTCGTCCACCAGATCCGCCACGGTGCTCAGGCACCTCTCCAGAATCTTTTCCTCATTTTTCACAATCATGCACAGGGAAACCGTAACCATCTTCCACATTCCTTTCGCTCGCTGAAAGCGCAAAAGCCGCCAATCCTCTCTGAACCATGTCCATAATACCAAAAAGAACGCCCAGGCACAACCATTATTCGCCAAACAACAGAATAATTTGTGCTTCGCGCTAAAATTTGTTGAGATCTCCCGCCGGATATGGTAGAATGGTCTCTGACAGGAGGATTTCATCATGTTCATTGTATTAGGCGGAGGTTTGCTGATCATCATCATCGCGGTGGTCATATCGGTGGTATCCAGCGTGGTATCGGCTGTGGCGGCGGATGTGGACGACTCGGAGGATTGATTCCGCTGTCCCTTCCGGCACGGTCCGGAAACCGGCATCGCACAGACAAGGCCTGTGATTTTCCTGCGCAGGGGCGCGGGGCTTCACAGGCCTTTTGCTTTTGTGCATCATCTGTCGTCCAGGCTGTCCATCAACAGGAAGTCCCGCAGCTTCATATGCCTGACTGCGCTGGTGGAATAGTCGATGTCATCATTTGTGATCAGAATCTTCTGAGACAGGTTGTCTATCCCCCGAAACGCATCGAACTCCCTCGTATATGCCTTGTCCTCGGCCACGCTGTATGCCACCTGGACAAAATACTTTTTGTTTCCCCGCTGGGCCAGGAAGTCAATTTCTTTCCCTGCATTGTCATATACCCATACCTTGTAGCCCATATAAATCAGCTCATTGTACACCACGTTCTCCAGATTGTGGGTGAGGTCGAACCGATTGTCCATGCACCTTAACGAATTCAGCGCCACATCGGCGTCATATATTTTCCTGTAATAGCTAAGCTCCCGTTTCGTCCTTGTAGAATATCTTTTCACTGTCTCGATAATATAGGCTTCCTCCAGATAGTCAAGATACTTCATGACAGTGTTGACAGAACATTTCTCATGTTCCTTTTTCACATACTCATGAACGGACTTCGCGGAAACAATCCTGCCATTGGAGCGCAGGGCAAAATTCACAAGGCTTTTAAACAGGTTCGGTTTCATGATCTTATGTCGATGGATAAGGTCATTCAGGATAATGGTATCATCCAAATCCTCCAGATATCTGCGCTGCGCATCGGGGCTGTCGAATTCGAAGCGTTTCGGAAATCCTCCCCAGACCAGGTAATCCGTTACAGAGACGTCTTTTTTGCCAAGCTCTGACGCATATTCCAAGATTTCTTTATAGACGAAGGGCCTGACGCGAAAAGAGACGTATCTGCCGCTGAGCTCCTTTGTGAATTCCCCGGACAGCAGCTTTGAATTAGAGCCGGTGATAAAAAGGGAATAATCATAAAGGCGCAGCGTCTTGCAGGCATCCTGCCAACCCTCCAGCACCTGTACCTCATCGAAAAAAAGATAGCATTTCCCCTCCTTCCGGTTCTTTTCCACATGGTCAATCAATGCGTTTCCATTTGGGATATTTGTGGACATGCGCCTATCCTCAAAGTTTATGAAAATGATGTTATCCGTCCTCTCCCGGATTTCCTGCAGAATCTGCTGCAGAATCACGGATTTTCCGGAACGCCGGATTCCCGTGATGATTTTTATCAAGTCCGAATCGTAGAACTCCCGGATAGGTTTTATATAATGTTCCCTGATGATCATATGACTACCTCCAGCTACACTATACTGAAAGATTTGCAGGATGTCAATCAAATCTTTCACTTTACTGAAAGATTTGACGCTTTCTATGCAAATCTTTCACTGGTATTCAGGGTAATATCGGCGGTGGCAGGATTCCTCCATTTCTCTGGGCATACGCGCAAAGAGAGGCGGCAGCTTTCGCCCCGCCCCTCCCAGAACAGACTTATTTCTCAAATATACCACACAGATGTGCCTACGGCCTGCGCATCAGGCGAAGGGATTCTCCGTGGGATACAGCACGCCCTTGGGCTGGTTGTAGTTCAGGTCCTCCACGGGCACGCCGATGTACTTGAACACCTCGTACAGGGCCTTGCCGAAATGGCCGAAGGCCACCGCGCCGTGGTGCGGGTAGTTCTTCTCAATCAATACATGGCGGTAGAAACGCCCCATCTCAGGGATAGCGAACACGCCGATGCCGCCGAAGGACTTGGTGGCCACAGGCAGCACCTCGCCCTGGGCGATGTACGCGCGCAGCTTGTTGTCCGCGGTGGACTGCAGGCGGTAGAAGGTGATGTCGCCGGGGATGATGTCGCCCTCCAGGGTGCCCTGGGTCACTTCCTCGGGCAGGGTCCTGGCCATGATCATCTGGTACTTCATGCTGCAGGAAGACAGCTTCTTGGTATTGGTGTTGCCGCAGTGGAAGCCCATGAAGGTATCGTTGTGGGTGTAGCTGTACTTGCCGTTAATGGCATCCTCGTACATGTCATCGGGCACGGTATTGTTGATGTCGAGCAGCGTGACGATATCCTCGCTGACGCAGGTGCCGATGAACTCGCTTAAGCAGCCGTAGATGTCCACCTCGCAGGACACCGGGATGCCCATGCCGGTGAGGCGGCTGTTCACATAGCAGGGCACGAAGCCAAACTGGGTCTGGAATGCAGGCCAGCATTTTCCGGCGATGGCCACGTACTTACGATACCCCTTGTGGGCC
>CAOOJO010000163.1 GCA_948496895.1 uncultured Acetatifactor sp.
CTTTGCCCCCGGGGCCGCGGCCGCTTATCAGCGCCACCGCCCCGATGGCGTACAGGATCCACTGATAGCGCATCAGCAGATGATAGTTCACGGAGGGGGATATCACCAGTATGATGTTCGTCACCGCGGGCAGAAGCGCCAGCAGCAGCCCCATCATACCGAAAAGAAGGGGCTGTTTCCAGCACTTCCCCCTCCGGATTGCCCAAAACGCGGCCAGCGCCGCCAGAGCCCCCAGGACGCAGCACGCCGCCAGGGAGAACACATTGCCGAACAGCACATTCCCCCTGCAGGAAAAGGCGAAGAAATCCCGGTACATCTCCCCTGCCGCGGCGGCGATTCCCTGGGGCAGGAATCCCCCGCCCAGGCCGTCGATGCCCTGGTAATGGTCCAGCTCCTTCCCCTGGATCCGCATCAGCGCCTGGAGGATGCCGTAATACAGCGCCGCGCCCAGCACGCCCATATAGAGATAATGCAGCGCGTACAGGAGTTTTCCCTTTGAGTCGGCCCTGCTGCTTCCTTTCTGCCCCGCGGATGCCGCTCCCGCGGGCGCCTCCCCCGCGAACAACATCCAGACGGCGAACACGGACAGAATCATGGCAAAGGAAAGATACGCCTGGTAGATGCCCATGCTGAAGGCCAGGCAGAACGCCCCCGGCACATATCCCCGCCTGCGTTTTTTCACAAAAAGCACCGCCAGCACGGAAAGCAGCAGCGCCAGCATATACCCGTCCAGGGTATACACATAGGCAAAGGTGGAGGCCAGCGCCGGAAAGGAGACCAGCAGCCCGCTGACCAGCATCACGGCCCAGGTCTTACGCACCTCCAGAAGCTCGCACAGGGCCGCCGCCGCGCATCCAAGGAATACAAGCCCCAGGATACCGATCAGCCAGGGCAGGGTATAGTAAGAGGAAAAGCCGCAGGCCACCGACAGGAACCACCGACCGGAGGTGATCATATTCTGGTCGAAATACATGCTGTCCAACCCGTCATGGTTCGGAATGTCCGAAAGCAGGATGGGCATGTGGATCAAAAGCCCCAGCACGAAGCAGGTGAGGAATGCCGTCTTCCATTCCCGCCTGATCCTGCCATATAATGTTCCAAACGCCTGTCCCGGTGCCATTTACGCTCCACCGCCTTTCTTTTTGCCCCTGTCCGTGCCCTGTCCGTGTCCCCTGCCGCCCGCTTCGTCTATTCCGCCTTCGACGACAGTTTGCCCTCTGCCACCGCTCCTATCTGGTCAACCTGCCGCCCGCCTCGTCTATTCCGCCTTCGCCGACCGCAGCGCGTCCGCGATCCTCCGGGCGATTTTCTCCCGTCCCGCCTCATTGGGGTGGAGCCCGTCCATCATATTCAGCTCCCAGTCCTCCCAGCTCTCATGGGGGAAGAAGTCATGGTACAGATCCACCGCCTCTATGTCCAGCTCCTCCGCAAGGGCCAGACCGGCGTCCACATAATCCTCCAGAAGCCCTCCGCCGTTGTCCATCTCCTCGCAGGTCAGCCCCCAGGCCGTATACCACGCGTAGGTAGGCGTGATGTACACGATCCTGACCTGCGGGTTCACTTTGCGCAGGTCCGCCACGGCGCTGCGCAGCGCTCCCAGGAAGCTGTACGCGTCATAGGGATCCTCCGGATTGTCAATGGGCACCCCATCGTGGTAATCGTTCAGGCCCTTCTCGATCAGCACGATCTCCACCTGCGTGAAATCGAGTTCAGACAGCCCCTCCACAATCGCCGGGAACAGCTCCGTGTTGCTGTCCCGGATCCTGGCCGACTTCTGTACGCCAAAGTCCCCGCTGCGGACCGCTTTCGCAAGCCCCACCAAAGACAGGCAGCCCTTGGCGGAGTCCAGCCGCCTCTCCTTCTCCAGCCTGGCGGCGCAGGTACCGCCCATGGAGGCATTGTAGCAGGATACGTCCAGAAGCTCTGCCAGCCTGTCGGGAATCGCGGCCATGTCTCCGATGTCCGTGAACACGCTGTCCCCGAAGCATACCATCTCCACCACCTGCTGGCCTCTGTGGGCGCGGCTGCGGAAGGTCGAAAGGAAGATTGCCGCGAACAGCAGGACCGCCAAAGCGTAGTATGCAATTACCTGTCTGTTCCGCCTTCTGTCCATCCACTGCTCCCTTTGCCGTTCTCTGCTCCCTGAAGGGGAAGCGCCGCCAGCTCCCGCGCGATCCGCTCAGCCCCATGCCCGTCAACCAGCTCCAGCTCCCTGTTCCTGTAAAGCATCCTCTTTTCCCTGTCATGGATCAGCTCCTCAAACAGCCTTCCTGTCTCTTCCAGAACCCGTGCGGAGTCCCTGTGCCACGCCCCCGCGAAACCGGCGACGCGGTTCCTTCCGATGTATTCCGTCAGCGGCTCCTGATTCTCCGCGTAGGAGAAGCAGAGAAAGGGAATCCCCACCGCGGCCAGCTCATAAACCGTGGAGCCGCCCGCCGTCAACGCCACATCACATCCCCGCATCAGCCCCGCCATATCCGCCACGTCATGGTGGACGAACAGATTGGCGCAGCGGCGCTCCCGCTCCTTCATCCTCTGAAAATGGGGATTGAATCTGCCGATTACCAGATGAAACGCCAGATCCTCACGATATATCTTCTCCAGGATCGCCCCCGCGATATTCTCCACATCCCCGCCTCCGGTGGTGAGCAGGACGTTTTCCACATCCCCCTCCGGGGCGGGCGCCGCCTCCAGGAACTGCCTTCTCAGGGGGACATATCTGCTGCCGATCAGGAGCCGGACCTCTCCCTTCGGATAAAGCTTCCGATAGGCCGCAGGCGATGCGGGGGCGTTATAATTTATCACGCAGTCCACCGGATACGGCCGCGTCCCCATATCGTCCATCAAAGCAAGCTGCCCATACTGCCGCAGCGCCGTCAGATAGCGGTCCGTGACATAATAGCTGTCCACCAGGACGACATTGCAAGATCCGGCCGCCATGTCCCGCCAGAGCCCCAGCTCCGATTCCATGTCCCGGTAATCCGTTCCCAGGACACGGCTCCCAAATCCCCTCTCCTCCGCCAGCCCCGCCGACTCTCCATCGGCGCATACGAAGCAGATATCCTCCCTGCCTCCCTGCCTGGCCGCCAGCTCCTCCGCGATCGTCAGGCAGCGCATCAGGTGTCCCACTCCGATTCTGGCATTTCCGTCCGCGCGTATCAGCAGCATCCGCAGCCCCCCGTACAAATCCTATCGAAAATCCACCAAGTCCCAGCTCATGGGCGTTCCCAGAACCGCGTCCCTGGCGATCCGCTTTCCCAATATGTCCTCATAGTACATGGTGTGGAGCCCGTCTGCCGGTCTCACGCTCCTTAGATTCTCCGGCGTAAAGACCTCTCCCGCCTTCATGTCCTTCGCCACGAACAGCGAGCGGCAGTGCTCCCTTTCCCGCTGCTGTCCGGGGGACAGGTCATAGCTCACCTTCCCCAGGGCCAGCTCTATCTTGCGGATATTGTCCACCATTTCCTTAAATTCCTCCGGTTCCATGGAGAACGCCGAATCCGGGCCCCCGTCCGACCGTCTCAGGGTAAGGTGCTTCTCCACCATCCTGGCCCCCAGCGCCACGGCAGCGCCAGCCACCGCGTTCCCCATGGTATGGTCCGAGAGCCCTGTCAGGCAGTCAAAGGTATCCCCCATGGAAGGAATCGTCCTCAGGTTCACGTCCTCATAGGGCGTAGGATAGGCCGAGGTGCATTTCAGCAGAATCACATCCTCATTGCCGGCCTCCCTGCAGGCGCGCACAGCCAGCTCGATATCCGAAAGATGGGCCACTCCCGTGGCCATGATCACAGGCTTCTTCTTCCCGGCGATCTTCTTTATCAGGGGGATATCGGTAATCTCAAAGGACGCCACCTTATACGCGGGCACATCCATGGCCTCCAGAAAATCCACGCTGCTGAAGTCAAAGGGCGACGAAAAAAACTCCAGTCCCATTCCCTCGGCGATCTCCTTCAGCCTCCCCTGCCATTCCCAGGGCGTGTAGGCGGTCTTGTAAAGCTCGTGCAACGTGGTCCCGTCCCAGAGAGTGCCCTGGGTAATCTGAAAGCAGGGCGCGTCGCAGTCCAGGGTGATGGTATCAGCCGTATAGGTCTGAATCTTGACGGCATCCGCCCCGGCATCCTTTGCCGCCTGTATGATGGCCACGGCCCTGTCGAACTCCATGTTATGGTTGGCTGACATCTCCGCCACCACGAAGACGGGCGAGTCTTCGCTGATGATATGGTTTCCTAACCGAATCTTCCTGTTCATAATGACCTCTCTGTTCTAGAACTGAATCTTCTCATATTTTTTGCTGTCCCGAATGGCGAACCAGGTCCGGGCCGTCATGCGCATAAAGGTCACATCATACCAGATGCCCTCCTTGCACACATGGCGCTTCCTCTCCTCCACGATTTCACAGCCGCACAGCTTATGGAGCTGGATGACCCCTTTATTCAGGGAAAAGATATCTCCGTACACCGCCTTCTTTTTCAGGACGTCAAAGGTGTAATCATACAGGCTCATCTCCAGGGAAAGCGCTGTCCGGATGCTCCGCAGCCTTTTCTCCCCCACATAATAGGCCCAGCCCAGATTGCCCTCCGGGTTGTCCAGGCCGGTGAGGTTGATGACCCCGGCGGGCTGGCCGTCTATCTCAATGAGCCAGTACCTTACATCCGTGTTGCCGCGGATTCCGGCCAGCCATGCCCTCTGCCCCTCCGGCGTGAGCTTTGGATTGGTATTCATATATCTGGTGATGTCCTCGTCCATACGCCAGCGCATGATGTCCTCCAGGTCGTCCTCCCGGATTCCGCGCAATGTCACGCCCATTTCCTCACACCCCGCACTTTTCCAGCAGTTCCTTCATCCCGGTCAGCTCGATTGCTTCCTCCATGGGGATGGAGATTCCCAGCTTCTCCTCCAGCTCCCCGATGATCATCACATGGGCCAGGGAATCCCACTGTTCCACATCCTTAATCTCCGTGTCCTCTGTGATGGTGCCGGCCGGCACGTCCAGGGCCCCCTCGATCAATGTGATTATCTTCTCTCTCATTCCGGTGTCCATTTCCATCGCCTCCCCGCCTGTCCTCTTCTCAGACCGCGCTTCTCTCCATTCTTACATAGTAGCTTCTCTTTGGCGCGTCCGCAAGCCCTATCTCATACTCCGCGCCGCCCTGCCCCACAGAGCGGGTCTTCTTATACCCCAGCCGTTCGTACAGTCCCGCCACAGGAGCATTCTTCGGTGTGGGAAGATAGACTGCCCTCAGACGCTGATACCCTCTCCGCCGCAAATCAGCCTCGATATCCTCCGCGATGGCGTCTTCGATGTTCCGCCCCATGACCCGGCAGCTCATGACATAATCCGTCAGCACCGGCACATCGCCGCCGCAATCCACAATGGCTGCCGCCACCACCCCGTTCTCCCCGAATCTGTCCGCCACGCTGTACAGATAGACCTGCTGCCCGGGATCCGCCAGAAGCGCCCCCATCTGCCCGTGGGTATAGCGTCTCGTGGCGGTATTGAACTGGTTCGTCTTGTTCATCAGCTGAACCAGCCGCTCCCTGTGCTCTGCCGGTTCTACCCTGGTCACCACGATTTCCAGCCCTTTTAGATAATCCTCAAAGCTCCCTGCCGCCTGCCGCAGCTTTTCGCGCTCCGCGTTGGCGGCGTACTGGGCTGTTTTGGCCAGATCCTCCTCCGTCACAGTGGGAGCGGCGAAATATTCCCGGTAAATCTCCGCCATGGCCGGCGCCAGCTCCTCCGGCCTGTCCGGGAACTCAGGAACCGCCACCTGGGGCAGCATCTCTCTTACCAGCTGCCTTTCCCCGGGATTGTCATCCCAGAATACAAAGGAGTCCAGGCCCAGGTTCAGCTCCTCCGCCAGCTCCCTGATGTTTTCATGCTTGGGCGCCCAGTTGATGCGCCTTGCCGCAAAGGCCGACGGCCTCAGCACCATGTGGGGATGCTTTTCCAGAATCTCCATCGCGTCCGCCTCATTGTTCCTGGACACGATTCCCAGAAGCGTCCCCTGCCTCTGCATCTGCAGGATGACTCGCTGCAGGTTCTTGTATGCCAGGCCTGCGTGATCCTCCGAGAGCAGGACGGGGGTATGGTCGTTCTCCCCGGCCAGGCCTCCCCACAGGGTATTGTCCAGGTCAAGGAGCAGCACCTTTCTGGGTATCCGGGTCTGGATCCTGACCGTATCCAGAATCAGGCCGCACAGCCGTTTCTGGGCCTCATTGCTCAGCAATATCTTCCCCATATACCACATTTTAGATGAGAACGCGCTCTCCTCCCCACAGGACCGGATCAGCTGGCGGTAGGGGAGGAGGCGCACATTTTGACT
>CAOOJO010000164.1 GCA_948496895.1 uncultured Acetatifactor sp.
TGAACCTGGGAGAGGCCTACGCGCCTTTGGGAGGGGAAAACGCCCCCTGGGGGGAGGAGGAGCTACCGGATGCCTCCCTGCGGAGGAATGAATTTACGTTAAACGGGGAAAAGGTATTCTACTATACCATAATCATGCTGCTGCCCTCGGGCTATTATGACTGTTTCATGATGGCCGCGGATCTGGCCATGATTCTGGATGCGGACGTCACTGCCCCCGGCGCGGGAATCCTGCAGATCCATACCCAGGAGCCTTTCCGGGTCTTGCCCGAGGCTTTGGAACAGGCCGGTTATTTCTACGGGGTCAACAGCGTGCTGGCGGGAGATGCCACCACCGGGGAAATCTATTATCAGTATCAGGCCGATGCCCCGTACCCCATTGCCAGCACCTCCAAGCTGATGACATGCCTGATGACCATGGAGGCCATCTCGGCAGGGCAGCTTGCCCCGGAGCAGTCCGTCACCATCTCCCAGGCCGCCCGGATGCTGGCGGAATCCTCGGACGGTGTAATCCCGCTGAAGGCAGGGGAGCAGATTACCGTGCAGGAGCTGCTGACAGGTGCCCTGCTGCCCTCCAGCAATGAGTGCGCCCTGTGCCTGGCGGAGGCCATCGCGGGCTCGGAGGAGGCTTTCGTGGGGATGATGAACCAGAGGGCGCTGGAGCTGGGGCTTGTCCAGGCGGTGTTTTACAACAGCCACGGCCTGCCGACCTACACGGAAGACCCGGTTCCCGCAAAGCGCCAGAACCGCATGAGCGCCCAGGACATGTTCCGGCTGGTATCCTATATGCTGAAGGTCTACCCCCAGGTCACGGACATCACGTCCCAGCGTACCGCCGTGCTGGAATCTTTGGGCCTGGAGGTGCGCAACAGCAACCCGCTCCTGCGCAACATCCCCCAGGTCACCGGCCTGAAGACCGGAACCACCAACAAGGCCGGAGCCTGCCTGGTGACGTCCCTGGCCTCGGATGACGGGGCCGTGGAACATGACCTTGTAGTCGTCGTCCTGGGGGCGGAGGATTCCATCGAGAGAGGCCGGGTCTCCGGCCTGCTGGCCAAGTACGCCCTGCAGGCCTTCCGCACAGGGGCGGGAGGGCAGGAGGACGCGCCCGGGGTCACGCCCGGAAGCCTGCCCGTACATGCGGAGGCGGCAGTGGACTGGATTCTCAGGACTGCGAGAAAGCGGTGAGCAGGTAAAATTTGAACACATAGAAAGTCATTCCAGTCTCTTGTCCAGCCATATGATTCCTGATATAGTAAATTCAACATACTTAAGAAGGAAAAGGAGACGACCCATATGAAGATAGGATTCATCGACTATTATCTGGACGAATGGCACGCCAACGAATACCCCCGCATGATCAGGGAGCAGAGCGGTGGCAGGATGGAGGTCTGCTTCGCTTATGGCTATATACCCAGCCCCATAAGCGGCAAGACCTCGGAGGAATGGTGCGGGGAACAGGGAATCGCCCTCTGTGCCACCATAGAGGAAGTGGTGGAGAAGAGCGACGTGCTGGTGGTGCTGTCCCCGGACAACTGCGAGATGCACGAGGAGCTTTCCCGGCTGCCCCTGCAGTCCGGCAAGCGCACCTACATCGACAAGACCTTCGCGCCCACGAAGAAAGCGGCAGAGGCGATCCTCTCCCTGGCGGAAAGCTGCGGCACGCCCTGTTATTCCACCTCCGCCCTGCGCTTTGCGGCGGAGTACCAGCCTCTGCGGGGCAGCAGGATAAACGCGGCGGCCTTTCAGGGCCCCAGCGGCATGGACACCTATGGCGTACACCAGCTAGAGCCCATGGTGATGCTGATGGGAGGGACGGTAAAGCGCGTCATGGCCCTGCGGAAAGAGGAATGGGCACAGTGGCTCCTGGAATGGGAGGACGGCCGCGTCTCGTCCGTGCTCTGTACCGGAGGGGCATCCCCTTTCCTTGCGAACCTGTCCCTGGAGGAGGGCTGCAGGGCCGTGGAGGTGAAATCGGATTTCTTCAAGGTCTTCATCGACAACCTGATCGCGTTCTTCGAGACCGGGGAGATACCCGTGCCCCATGAGGAGACCATCGCCGTCATGGCGGTCAGGGAGGCGGCCCTGAAGGCCCTGGAGCGGACAGGGGAGTGGATCTCGCTATAACAGACGGCTGATAGACGGCATGAAATGGATGCTCCGTCAAATCAGAGACGGCACAGATGGGGCGGCGGCCCATACAAGGCGCCGCCGTCAATGGGAGAGCTATGGAGCGGCATGAGGGACAATGGGGGAAGCGGTATCACTTCGATAATGTATACGATCCATTGCTGGAGCTGTCCAGGGTGAAGCTCCTGCAGGCCGGGGAGATCATTGCCGGCGACGGATATGTGATAGAGGAGCACGAACAGGTCTGTCCGGAAATCAGCTATGTGGTTTCCGGACACTGTGATTTCTACGAGGATGGAAAGGTCTTCCACGCAGCGCAGGGAGACCTGCATGTAGTCGGACAGGGAGTCCGCCACATGATCGTGGCCGGGGAGCAGGACAACCTGCGCATGGCCTATATCGCTTTCCGGCTCCGGCCCTGTCCCGGCTGGGAGGCGCTGGAGGCCTTCTACCGGAACCCGCCCCGGGAGCTTCGGAACGACCTGCATTTCAGCAGGCTCTTGTTCGAACAGCTTCTGTATGAAATCTACGCTGCCCGGCCCTGTGCCCAGGAGGCCATGGACAGCTGGATCAACCAGATCCTCATCCATGTCTATCGGGTCTTCCACTGTAGGGATGAGGGGGAGAGCCGCAGGATCGTGGAGGAGGCCCGGCTGGAGCGGATAATGGGCCATACGATTTTAAAGACCCTGCGGTATATCGACAGCAATCTGAACCGCATCGGGAGCATCTCCCAGATCGCGGAGGAGCTGAAATACAATCCCGCCTACCTGTCCAGGATCTTCCGGGAGAGGACAGGCATGACCATGCAGCGCTACATCGCGGAGAAGAAGGTGGAGGCGGCCAAGGCCCTGCTGGAGGAAGGGGTAAGCGTGAGCGAAGCCGCGGTCCGCCTGGGCTACGGGTCTTCCCAGAGCTTCTGCAAGATGTTCTCCCGCTGCGAGGGCTGTGCGCCCACCCAGTATTTGAGGAGGAAGAGGGAAACGGATGTACAGAGTGATACTGATTGACGACGAGCCCTGGGCGCTCTATGCGCTGGAGCATGGCATCGGCTGGAAGGAAAAGGGTTATAGCGTCGTGGCCACCGCGGAGAACGGGGAGGACGGGCTGAAGCTCATTGAGGAATGGAAGCCGGACGTGGTGTTCACGGATGTGCGGATGGACGACATGTCGGGGCTTGAACTGCTGCGGGAAGCCAGGGAGCGGGGCATCGGCGCGGAGTTCGTGATCGTCAGCGCCTACGGGGAGTTCTCCTATGCCCAGGAGGCCATCCGCTACCACAGCTTCGACTACATCGTAAAGCCGGTGGAGATGGCGGAGGGCAACAGGCTGCTGGAGCGCCTGGCCGCCCATCTGGAGCGGAAGCGGTACATGGCGGAGCAGGTCAGGCTGGTGGTCCCTGCCGGGGAGCGGAAGGACTACGAGGTGCTGAACCAGAATTTCATGGAGCTGCTTCATTACGTGGAGGGGCATTTCCGGGAGGAGCTGACATTGGAGGGTCTGTCGGAGCGCTATTTCCTGAATGCTTCCTACGTCTGCGTCCTGTTCAAGCGGGCCACGGGAGAGACCTTTCTGGGGTATCTCAACACCCTGCGCATGCGGGAGGCCCACAGGCTCCTGCTGACCACGGACGATTCCCTGGCGAAGGTGGCGGAGACGGCGGGCTATCGGGACTACTATTATTTCAGCAGGGCCTTCAAGAAGAGGTTCGGCATTTCGCCCCGCCAGTGCAGGCTGGAGGGGAGGAGGACGGATGGGGAAGAGATATAGGATCACCAGCAGGATCATCGGAATCGTGGCAGCGGCGCTGCTTCTGGAGATGGGCATGATGGTGCTCTTCTTTCTGCAGTATCGGCTGACCGTGAAAAATGAGACGGAGAAATCATACAAAAACCTTGCGGGCCAGATTATCGAGCAGTTCTGCGCCACGAAGCAGGAGGTGGAGGACATCGCCCTGGGGCTTTCCTATCGGGACATGGTGCAGGACTACCTCTCTGAGGAGAGCAAAAGGAAGAAATTCCAGATGCTGCCCTATCTGCGGGAAAACCTCGAGTATATCATTTCCGCCAACGGGGACATCGTGAACATCAGGATTCTGAACGCCGCCGGAGAATGCGTGGCCAGCGGCAGCAATTCCGTATTCCCCGACATGTTCCGGATGGAGCGGAGCGCTTTGACCCTCATGGAGGAAAAGGAGAGCGGGGGCAGGTTTACGGAAATCTATTACTACAGGCCAGACGATATGCCCTACTTCGCCTATCTGCTGCCGGTCTATGCCTCCGATGAAAAAAGGGGGATTGCCGCGCCCATCGGGGCCTGCTGCGTGATCTGCAGCCTGGAAAGCCTCCAGCGCAGCATTGAGATCGTCCCCGTGCAGGACGGGGCCAGCTTCCTGCTCCTGGACAGCGGCAACCGGATACTGGCCTCCAGCGACGGAATCCAGGCGGGTACGGTGCTGCAGGACATGGCGGACATAGGCCCTGTCCCGGCACAGGAGAATGAGGTGGTCTATCGGCGCAGAGGAGGTCTCTCCCAGTTCATCCTGGTGTCGGAGGAGGGGCTGACATTGTTGTACTCCATTCCGGACGCCGTGCTGACATCCGGCATTCCTGCCATTCTGCAGATACTGCTGTGCGTCATTCTGGCGGCTTCCGTGGTCATAGCGATCGTCACAGCCACTTTGCTCCGCAACATCACCCATCCCATCACCGTGATGGTGGAGGAGATGCGCAAAGTCCCGCCAAGGGAGGAGCAGCACAGGCTCAGCATCGTGGCCAACAATGAAATCGGCATGATCTCCGCGGAGATCAACAGCATGCTGGAGCGCATGGAGGCCCTGAACGATGACAGGATACGCGCGGCAAAGGAGCTGGCGGAGGCCAGACTGCTCCAGAACCAGGCGGAGCTGTCTTTCCTGCGCAGCCAGATCAATCCCCATTTCCTCTACAATTCCCTGGAATGCATCCGCGGCATGGCCCTGGCCTGCCACGCCGAGGAGATCGAGAGCATGACCATCTCCCTGTCCAGGCTCTACCGCTACGCCCTGTCCTTCAATGCCATGGTCAGCTTAAAGGAAGAGCTGCGCTGCGTCATGGAGTACTGCAACATCATGTCCCTGCGCTTTCGGAAGAACTACACGCTGCTGGTGGAGGTGCCGGAACCCCTGTTGGGGGTACAGGTCATGCCCATGCTGCTGCAGCCTATCGTAGAGAATGCCTTCAAGCACGGCTTCAAGGGCAGGCGGGGCAGCCAGATCAAGGTGGCGGCCAGGGAGGAGGACGGGTTCCTGCGCCTGTCAGTGTCGGACGACGGCAGGGGCATGGAGCCCCGGCTTCTGGAGCAGCTGAATGAAACGCTGTGCGGAGAAATAGAAGACGTCCTGCCGGACAGAGAGGACACGGGCGAGGCTTCCCGGAGCAGCGTAGGATTGCGGAACATCCAGAAGAGGATTCGGATGCAGTACGGCAGGGACTGCGGCCTGAAGGTGGAAGCCAATGCGGAAGGAGGCCTCACGGTCACAGCCACAATCCTGAAGCATTGAAAGTTCGAAAGTCAGTGCAAAAAATACAACAGTCAGTCCATTTTTTCCCCGCGCTTCCCATGCTATGATAGGGTAAACATAGCGAGGGAGGGGCGGGGATGAAGCATTCTAAGGTAGGTTCTAAGACGGATTTCCGGAAACTGGGGAGAGAGATTGCCAGGAATAAATACATCTATCTGATCATGTCCTTTGGAATCTTTTATCTGATTCTTTTTTCCTATGTGCCTATGAGGGGCCTTCTGCTGGCCTTTAAGGACTATAAAGTGAGGCGGGGGATTATGGGGAGCCCCTGGGTGGGATTTGCGCATTTCGAGCGGCTGTTCCGGGAGGCGGATTTCAGGCGGGCTTTCGTCAATACCCTGCAGATCAGCTTCGGGCGCATCCTGTTCCAGTTCCCTTTTCCGATTCTTATAGCCATCTTGGTGAATGAACTGCGGGGCGGAAAGGGGAAGAAGGCCCTGCAGACGATCTATACCTTTCCCCATTTCCTGTCCTGGGTCATCGTGGCGGTGGTGGTGGGGAATGTGTTCGAATCCGACGGTGCCGCGAACCAGCTGATACAGCTCTTCGGCGGGGAGCCGCGGCTGTTCCTGGCGGACAAGACGCTGTTTCGGCCGCTTCTGTATTTCACGGATATATGGAAGG
>CAOOJO010000165.1 GCA_948496895.1 uncultured Acetatifactor sp.
CACCGTCCGAAGCGCCCTCTGTGTATTGCGCACGATGAGGGGCATCACCATCAGGGCCAATGTGAGGGAACCGCTGAGCAGGGAATACCCCATCCCCAGCACCCCCACAAAGAACACCATGCCGAAAAGCCCGAATATCACCGAGGGAATCCCTGCCAGCGTCTCCGTGGCGAATTCGATGAGCCGCACCAATATGCCCGGTTTGGCGTATTCATTCAGATAGATTGCCGCCCCTACCCCCACAGGCACTGCCGCCGCCAGGCTGAGTCCAACGATATACAGCGTGTTCACAAGGCTGCCGCCGATGCCCACCGTCCCTCTCCAGACGCTTGTGACGGAGGTGAGGAAGCGGAGGCTCAGAATCCGAAAGCCCCTGGAAAATACGTAGCCGATGATGCCCAGCAACAGGAACATGGAAAAATACGCCGCTCCATACATCGCGGCCAGCAGGAACAGTTCCCCTGGCTTTCTTCGTCTCCGAAAAAGCGTCTCCATGGAATGCTCTTCTTCCATGCTCATTTTCCCTCCCCCCTTGCCTCATGCGCTTAACTGTCTTTCGCTCCCGTCCGTCCCCCGCAGGATCCCGGTCAGCCACAGGTTCAACAGCATGATGAACGCGAACAGCACAAGGCCGATGGTGAACAGGGCCTGCCTGTGGAGCCCCTGGGCATATCCCATCTCCCCCACGATGGCCGTGGTGAGGAACCGGACTGAATTGAAGGGGAAGGGCAGGTTCACGCTTCCCCCGGACACCAATGTGATCGCCATGGCCTCCCCCATGGCCCTGCCCACCCCCAGCACCACTGCCGTGGCGATGCCCGGGGCAGCGGCAGGCAGCACGGCGAACAGCCAGGTCTGCACCCTGGACGCGCCCAGCGCAAGGGAAGACTCCCTGACGGCAGGCTTCACCGCCCGTATGGACGCCTCGCTGATGCTGATCACCGTGGGCAGCATCATCACCGCCAGCACCAGGCCTGCGGAAAGCAGGTTCGCGCCCCCCGTGAACCGGTGGGTTCCAGAGCCTGCGAACAGTCTCCGCTCCAGCCTGTACATCCATGGGTTCAGCAGATAGATGCCCAGCAGCCCGTAGATGACGGAGGGGATTCCCGCCAGCAGCTCCACGGCCCCTCTCACCAGCGCCCCCATCCCCCGCCCGGCCACCTCCGCCAGGAAGACCGCTGTCAGAATGCCCAGCGGGATGCCCAGAAGGGATGCCAGAAGGGTTCCCGCCACAGAGGTCAGGATCACGTACAGGATGCCGAACTTTGGTTCAGAGGCCGTGGGCTTCCACTGGGTGCCGAACAGGATTTTAACAGGACCAATCTGTCGGATGGCAGGAATCCCGCTCTTTAGCATATACACCGTGATGGAAGCTACCGCCAGCAGGGCGATGGCCGCGCAGATTGTGCACAGCATCTGTGCCGCTGCCTCCTGGGCCGCTTTTCTTTTCTTATACCCTATGTAAGACCTTTCTGTCTTCTTCAAGTTTTCCTTCCCTCCGGATGGTTTCTCATTTTCCAAATCCCCGGCCAGGAACAGGATGGATTTCAGTCCGCGGCCACAAGGCCCGTCCTCTCCAGGATGTCCTGCCCCTCCTGGCTGGCCAGAAAGCGGAACCACAGCCGCACCAGATCGCTTTGGGCGGCAGGCTCCCCCCGGATGACCATCAGGAAGGGGCGGCTTAAGGGATACTTTCCTGTTCTCACATTTTCCGGAGTAGGCGCGATGCCGTCCAGCGCCAGCGGATGGACGGCAGGCTCCTCCAGCACCTCAAACGACACATATCCAATCGCGCCAGGGGTGGACGCGATTCTCGCCAGGACAGCCCCCGTGCTGTCCAGTTCATTGGCATAGGTGCACTGGCCGCTTATCCCCAGCAGCTCCTCAAAGGCCTCCCTGGTACCGGAGCCGGCCTCGCGGCCTATGAGGACGATAGGCACATCGCCGCCCCCGAGTGAAGACCAATTCGTAATCTTTCCTGTGTAGATGTCCGCGAGCTGCTGCCCTGTGATTCCGGTCACCGGATTCGCGCCGTCCACGCACAGGGCGATGCCGTCCAGCGCCACCACGCAGCCTGTGACGCCCCTGTCCCTCTCCTGTGCCGTCAGGTTCCTGGAGCTGTTCCCGATGTCCGCGTTTCCCTCTGCCACGGCTTCGATTCCCGCGCTGGAGCCTGTGAACTGCACCGTCACGGTGACCTCCGGGTAACGCTCCATGAAGCGCTCCGCCAGCGCGTCTGTCATTTTCTCCATGGAGGAGCTGCCCGCCAGGTGGAGGGATCCTGCGGGAATCCCCCTTGCGCTGTCCGCCCTTCCTCCCGGCCCGGCGCAGCCCATGAGGCTCCCCAGCAGCAGCGTCCATAGGAGGACTCCTTGGAGCCGCCGGATTTTCCTGTCCCGCTTTCTCATAATGTCACTGGCTCCATACCGTTGCCAGGATTCCCTCCGCAATGGCCCTGGCGGTCTCCTGGAACCGCTCATCCAGCAGGCGGTTGTCAGCATCCGTATTGATGAAGCCCACCTCCACCAGCACAGCCGGCATCTGCGTCCGGTTCAGCACCACCAGATCCGTGCGCTCATTCACGCCCTGGTTCTCATATCCCACCTGCTCCAGCCTGGCGTTGATGTTCGCCGCCAGCCTTCCCGCCTCCCCATCACGATTGTAGACCAGGGTCTCCACGCCTGTGTACTGATTGGGATAGGGGCTGGAATTGCGGTGGATGGACACGAAATAGTCCCCCCGCACCGCATTGGCCTCCAGGGCCTTCTGCTCCGGGGATTCATAGACGTCCGTGGTTCTGGTATAATACACCTCCACCCCGTTCTCCTCCAGAATCTCCCCCACCGCCAGAGCCAGCGCCAGCGTGTCGTCCTTTTCCTGCCTGCCCTGGTACACCGCTCCCGGATTGTTTCCGCCATGTCCCGCGTCTATCACTACCATACCGGTCTCCGCACACCTTTTTACCAGCATATGCGCGAAGCCTGTCTTTTGTTCTGTCTTTTGTTCCTGGATCCGTGAAATTTTCACCGTTGACAGCAGGGAGAATCGTGCTATAATAAATCCTGGCAGTTCGAAACCATCCTGCCCTGGAGAACGGTTCTTCGGTCTCCTAGAACAAAACTAAGGAGCAAAGGGGCGGAGTATGCCCTGGGGCGTCCTTTGGGGGCGCTTTTATTTATTATGGAAAGATATAGTGAAATTCTGAAAAAAAGAAAACGGGAAATCGTTCTTCTGCGCGGCAGCGGATGTATCTATCAAAAATGCGCTTTCTGCGACTATCACACCGACAAATGTGCCGACGCCCACGCCAATTATGCCCTGAACAGTCAGGTACTGGCCAGGGTCACCGGCAGGTTTGGCGACCTGGAGGTCATCAACAGCGGCTCCGTCTTCGAGCTGGATGCCCGGACGCTGGCCCTGATCAGGCAGATTTGCCATGCGAAAGGAATCTCCACCATCCATTTTGAATCCCACTATCTGTATCGGGACAGGATTCCCGCCCTCAGACAGGAATTCTCCGGCTTCCAGCTGAAGCTGAAGCTGGGACTAGAGACCTTCGACCGGGAATTCCGGGAGCATGTGCTGAAAAAGGGGATTCCGGAGACGGATCCCGCCCTGATCAGTCAGGGCTTCGACGAGGCCAATCTGCTCTTCGGCATCAGGGGGCAGAGCCTTGCTTCCATGGAGCGGGATATGGCTTTGGGGCTGAACTGCTTTGAGCGGATCTGCGTCAATATCATGTGCCCGAATACCACCTCCGTCAGGCCCGACAGGCATGTGATATCCGTTTTTATGGATAAAATCTATCCAAAATACAAAGATGATGAGCGCGTTGACATTTTGATTCAGAATACCGACTTCGGGGTCGGGGACTGAACCGGGGAAGGAAGGTTTTGTGATGAGGAACGAATTGTTATTGGCTGCTTCCGTGGTTTTCATATTTTCCGCAGCGCCTGTTTCCTATCGTTTTTTTGGAAAGTCAGGTCTGTACTGTCTCTCCGCCATCGCCACCATCCTGGCGAACATCGAGGTGCTGCTGCTCATCAATGCCTTCGGCATGGAGCAGACTCTGGGCAACGTGCTCTTCGCCGTCACGTTCCTGATTACGGACATCCTCTCTGAATGCGAGGGGAAAAAGGAGGCCAACCGGGCCGTGTGGATCGGCATGTTCGCCTCCCTGTTCTTCCTGTTGCTGAGCCAGAGCTGGCTCCTGTATGTGCCCGCCGAAGGAGACTGGGCCATGGGGGCCATCCGGGAGATTTTTTCCAACACACCCAGGATGCTGATTTCCTCCTTCCTCGTCTATGCTGCCAGCCAGATGTTCGATGTGTGGCTCTACCATAAGTGGTGGGCCTTCACGGAGAAGAAGACCGGCGACCGACGCAGGTTCCTGTGGCTTCGCAACAATGGCTCCACGCTGATCAGCCAGCTGCTGAACACCCTGCTCTTTACGCTGTTCGCATTCTATGACACCTATGATACGGGGACGCTGTTGTCCATCTTTGCCTCCAGCTATGTGATTTATATCTTTACGTCCCTGCTGGATACGCCTGTGCTGTATTTGGCCAGACGGATAATGGAAGAACGGCGTTCCATGGAGGAAAGGCACCCATCCTAACCAGACTCATCAAAGAGAACTGCTTATCTCTATGGTAACATGGGCAACCCCATAAGGCAACAGATATCTCCGCACACGGTATTACCTCACAATCGCAAATGCCATATCTGCCGCGTATAGCAAAAGCATGATAGCCCCTTCTGTCCGGTTGATGTCCTTCCCTTTCAGCGAGAACAGATATGCCACAATACTGATTCCAATCAATATGACCATGTCATAGACGGAAGCCCCATTGACCCCGATGGGATGGATCGCGGAGGAGATGCCAAGTATCATTAAGATGTTGAATATGTTGGAGCCGACTACATTTCCCACCGCAAGCCCTGTCTCTCCTTTCCTGGCGGCAACCACGGATGTGACCAGCTCCGGCAGGGAGGTGCCCACGGCCACGATCGTAAGCCCTATCAATGTCTCGGACATCCCAAAGGTTCGCGCCACGGCCCTGGCGCCATATACCACTGCCTGACCGCCTCCGATGATCAAAGCCAGGCCGGCCGAAATAAGCGCGGCGCACTTCCAGAGCGGAACCTTTTCTCCGGCCTCCTCGTCGCCTGCCCTTTTCCTCGCATCTGCTATGAGATAGATGGTATAACCCGAAAAGATGAGGAATAGAACGACACCTGTGACCCTGCTCACGCTGCCCACGATATCGTTCATCCCGAATCGCGGAAGCGCTCCCTGAAGCAGGGCCCCCGCGCCGGACAGCAATAGCAGCAGCACCGTGGCCGCAATGGAAACGGGGATGTCCCTCCTCAGAATCGCCTTATCTACCGGCACCGGGTGGATGACCGCACAGACTCCCAACACGCCCAGCAGGTTAAATATGTTGGAGCCCACCACATTGCTCAGCGCGATCTCATTGGAGCCCTGCAGCGCTGCCGAGATGCTTACCGCAAGTTCAGGGGCGCTTGTACCCATTGCCACGATCGTCAGGCCTATGATGACCTTGGAAATCCTAAAGTTTCCCGCAAGGGCCGAGCTCCCGTCCACGAACAGGCCGGCTCCCTTTATCAGGGCGGCAAATCCCGCCGCAAGCAGCAGCATGTGTAATACTATCATCTCTTCTCCTCCGTTGATGTTATTTGGGCTCGCCAGAAGCAAAAAGCGAGGCTCTCATTGCATGTAAAATGCAATAAAAGTCTCGCTTTTTATAATATGCTCCGGAGGGTCATCCCCTCGTATTGACGAAACACATTACGCAGCGCCTGTTTCACCGCGCAAGCTACTCCCTAATATTGTCAATATACTAAATCATCGCCGGTTTGTCAAGACCGAATATCGGCCAAATCAACCGGGTGTAGATACAAAAAGGTGGTATTTGCAAACATATGCCTATATATTGCTGTTTTGCATAAATTAATACACAAAATATAGTGGAATAACAGCATTTGCCACCAAAAAATATCTACACCCATCGGCCTCTGGTCGGCGGAAAGATACCCGTAATATGCCAGATTCCTTTTTAAAGTTATCTTTGGCAATCCGCTCCCGACTCCGCAAACCCATTCTCCCCTCTGTCATCAATCTCTCTCCGTCTTCTTCGCCAAGCCGTGGTAATACCGCATGAATCGGCATACTTCCTCATAAGTCTCCTGAATCTTGTCCCGGCGTTTTTCTGCATCCGGGGTCTCCTTTGTCCCAAGGAACAGCTGAGCATTGTGGTACATCACTGCCATGGCGTCTCTCGG
>CAOOJO010000166.1 GCA_948496895.1 uncultured Acetatifactor sp.
GCCTCCGCCAGCCTTTCCCCCACCCAGGGGCTCTCCTCGCCGTTCACGTACAGGATTCCGTCACGGATGACCACGCTGTCTCCCGGCCCTGCCACCACGCGCTTCACGTAATAATGCGCGTGCTCGTTCCCGTTGGGCAGGAACACCACCACGTCCCCGGCCTTCGGAGTGGAAATCAGATAGAGGAAGGAATTGATGAATATCTGCTGCCCGTTGTACAGCGTGGGTTCCATGGACACGCCCACCACATTGGTCGTCACCCCCAGGAAGACATTCAGCACCACCGCTATGAAAACTGCCGTGAAGATGCCGAACAGCCAGCTGAAGACCTCCCGCACCTGGGCCGAGCTTATTTTCTTTTTGCGTCTGTAAAAGCTGAGACCTCTGTTATTCGCCATAGAATCATTCCTGATGAAAGAAAAGGACAACTACCTGAGTAATTGCCCTTTTGTCCGCTTACCTTACGGCTTCCTTTACCTTTGCCTTCTTACCGACGCGGCCTCTCAAGTAGTTCAGCTTAGCACGTCTGACCTTACCCCTTCTGACCACCTCAATCCGCTCTACGTTGGGGGAATGTACGGGCCATGTCTTCTCGACGCCGATACCATTGGATGTCTTCCTGACGGTAAATGTCTCGCGGCTGCTCCCGCCCTGTCTCTTCAGGACGATGCCCTCGAATACCTGGACTCTCTCTCTGTTTCCTTCCTTAATCTTACCGTAGACCTTTACGGTATCGCCGACATTGAACTCGTCGACCTGGCTTTTCAGCTGTTCTGCCTCGATTTCTCTGATGATGTCACTCATAGTGAGCCTCCTTTTTCTCTGGATGTTCTTAATGCCCTTGGGAATTCCTTATCGTTTTCCCGACAACAGAGGACCATCCCTACTTCACAACAGTAAAAGTTTAGCATATTCAGGTATCATTTGCAAGCACTTTTTCCAGCCACCAGAAAGTTTTTTCCGCTTTATAGAAGCCCAATCCTTCCTGCAGCCGCTGTGAGGCGGCATTCCCCACGGCCACATGCCCGTATGGCGTCTGGCCCCTCTCCAGCATGCGGTTCACGGCATAGGCTTCCAAAGAGGCCCCGACGCCCCTGCCGCGGAAATCCTTCTCCACGAAGAGCATGCCCAGGCTCCCCTCGTCATGGATGCCCACAAAGCCGATCTGCCTGCCCTCCAGGAAAGCGCCGTACATGGCCCCTGCCTGAATCCGTTCCCGGACATAGCTGTCGTCCACGTCGGGGCCTTTTTGTTCAGCGCTGTACCGGCTGCTTGTATACGTGAAATCGTCCATGGTGAGCTGCCTGATTTCTTTATATCTCACGGGCAGGGTCTCCCTGCGGGTGTACAGAAACTGGACGAACTCCCCAAAAACGGCATATCCCCTTTTTATCAGGATGTCCCTGGCAAAAGGCTCCGACAGGAGGGCCATCCTTGTATCCCCGGGCAGGAGGTCCGCGATTTTCTCCCCTGTCTCCTCATCCAGAGCGGTCAGCATGGCGATTCCACAGCTCCTGTCGTACAGCAATACGGCTGTGTCCCGTCCACGGAACTCCGTATACAGGATATCGGCCCGCCCCCTGGACAGGCTCTCCATCATGGGGATGTTGTTCCGCTTCTGCCCGGAAAGCCGCTCTGTCAGGTACTGCCTTTCCTGATACCTGGCGTAGAGGTCGGGGCGCCTTTCAGCGGTGCGCCGCTTCGACTGCTCCAGCCGCCATGCGCTCACCAGTCTGTGGTCGCCCGACAGGAGCACCTGGGGCACCCGCATGCCCTGCCATTCCTCCGGCCTGGAATACTGGGGGTATTCCAGCAGGTCGTTGAAGAAGCTCTCCTCACCGGCGGACTCTTCGTTGCCCAGGACGCCTGGAATCAGCCGCCCGATGGCGTCGATCATCACCATGGCCGCCAGCTCCCCTCCTGTCAGTACATAGTCGCCGATGGACACCTGGTCCGTGACCACACGCTCCAGCACCCGCTCATCGATGCCCTCATAATGGCCGCAGAGGAACACCAGCTCCTCCTCCCTGGCGAAGTCCTGGGCCATCCTCTGGGTGAAGGGTTTCCCCTGGGGCGTCACGTAAATCGTCCTGACCGCCCTCCCGCCGGTGACGGCCCTGTGGGCATCGTACACGGGCTGCGCCTGCATCAGCATGCCGGCCCCGCCTCCATAAGGGTAATCGTCCACCTTTCCATGCCTGTCCAGGGTATAGGCCCTGATATCCACCGCGTCCAGGGCAAGCAGCCCCCTGCGGGCCGCCCTGCCGATGATGCTGGGATTCAGCCCCTGCAGAATCATCTCCGGGAACAATGTCAGTATATGGAATTTCGTCATATCCCTCACGCTCCGTCCAACAGTCCCTCTAAAATGTGTATCCGCATGAACCCGGCTTCCACATCCACCTCCAGGACGCACTGCCTGATGGCGGGCAGGAGCAGCTCCCTGCCGTCCGACAGGCTGATGGCGTACACATCGTTTGCCCCTGTCTCTATCACATCCTTCAGGGTGCCGATTTCGGTCCCGTCCTCATTCCGCACCGTCAGCCCAATCAGATCCGCCACGAAATACTCGTCCTTCTTTAGCCGCACCGCGTCGCTCCTGGGCACCAGCAGGGAGGCCCTGCGGTATTTCTCCGCGTCCTCTATCCGGTCGATTCCCCTGAACTTCAATATGGCGAACTGCTTGAAGAACTTCACGCCCTCTATCTCCAGAACCGTTCCGGAGGTCTGGGCCTTTCCGGTATCCAGCGTCACTTTCTTCAGCCGCTTGAACCGCTTCACGTCATCTGTGGTGGGATACACCTTCACTTCGCCGTGCAGGCCGTGGGTGGAGGTGATGATGCCTACCTTAAAATACTCTTCCATCCATCTCTCCTATAAGACAAAAGCATAGTCAAAGGGCTGCCGCATCCAGAAGAGTACCAGGACTCGTCCTATGCAGCAGCCCCCTGCCGGAACATCGCATTTCCTAACTCATGCGCTTCCTCTACACGATTTCGACATCCACATTCCTCTTGTCCCGGAAGGATGCCGCTTTCACCACCGAGCGGATTGCCTTCGCGATTCTGCCCTGCTTGCCGATGACCTTGCCCATGTCGGAGGATGCCACATGAAGCTCGATGACCGTGTTCCTGCCCTCGTCTTTTTGCGTCACCACAACCTCCTCCGGGTTATCCACAAGCGCTTTCGCGATTACTTCCACCAATTCCTTGGAATGCATTTCTTCCATGGAATGCCTTTCTTCCATCATAGCCACCTCCAAGCGTGAAAATTTACTTCTCGATACCAGCGGCTTTGAACAGTTTACCTACCGTCTCTGTGGGCTGAGCGCCGTTTGCCAGCCACTTCTTGGCCAGCTCCTCGTTGATTTTGAAGGTGCTGGGATCCGTGCTGGGATCATAGGTGCCGATCTCTTCGATGAACTTGCCGTCTCTGGGAGAACGGGAATCAGCTACGATGATTCTGTAAAAAGGAGCCTTCTTCTGTCCCATTCTTCTCAATCTGATTTTTACTGCCATTGTCTCTACCTCTTTCTGCCGCTTCACGCGGCCCCTGTGTTAAAATTTTTATGAGTGCTTCTTTATGAAAAGGGCTCCCGCGGAATGCTCCTGTACCGCCCCTATTCATCCTGTTGTTTTCCGCTCAAGAGGTGCTCAAAAGGGGAATCTGCCCTTGCCCATGCCAGAGAACCCGCCGAACATCCCCCGGCCCTTTTTGCCGCCCCCGAACTGCTTCATCATCTTCTGGCTCTGCTCAAACTGCTTGATGAAGCGGTTCACGATAGCGATGTCCACCCCCGCGCCCCTTGCGATGCGGTGCTTACGCTGGGGATTCAAAAGCTTGGGGTTCCTGCGCTCCTCCCTGGTCATGGACAGGACGATGGCTTCCATGTGCTTTAGCTGCTTCTCGTCGATCATGGACTCTAAGTCAGCGCCCTTGAGCCCCATCCCCGGCAGCATGCTTAAGATGCTGGTCAGCCCGCCCATGTTGCGCATCTGCTTCATGCTCTCTAAGTAGTCCTCGAAGTCGAACTTGCCCTTCTTCATGCGGCCGGCCATCTCCCGGCTCTTGTCCTCGTCTAAGTCGATGCTCTCCTGGGCCTTCTCTATCAGGGAGAGCACGTCCCCCATGCCTAAGATACGGTTGGCCATGCGGTCGGGATAGAACTGCTCCATGTCCGACAGCTTCTCGCCCATGCTGACATAGAGGATGGGCTTGCCTGTGACCGCTTTTATGGAAAGGGCCGCGCCGCCTCTGGTGTCGCCGTCCATCTTGGAGAGTACGACTCCGTCGATGCCTACCTTCTCGTCGAATTCCTTCGCCACGTTCACGGCGTCCTGACCGGTCATGGCATCCACTACCAGGAGCGTCTGGTGGACAGAGACGGTATTTTTGATTTCCTGTAGCTCCGCCATCATGTCCTCGTCTATATGCAGACGGCCGGCCGTATCCAGGATGACTACATTGTGGCCGTTCTTCTCCGCGTAGCGGATGGCCTCCGCGGCGATTTCCGGCGGCCTGTGGTCTGTCCCCATGGAGAAGACGTCCACCTCCTGCTTGCGGCCGTTGATTTCCAACTGCTCGATGGCGGCAGGACGGTAGATGTCGCATGCCACCAGCAGGGACTTCTTGCCCCTGGTCCTGAGCTTCCCCGCGATTTTGGCCGTGGCCGTGGTCTTGCCCGCGCCCTGCAGGCCCGCCATCATGATGACCGTGATGGATTTACCGGGCTGCATGGCAATCTCCGTGGTCTCGCTGCCCATGAGGGATATCATCTCCTCATTGACGATCTTGATGACCATCTGGCCTGGATTTAAGCCGTTCATCACGTCCTGGCCGATGGCCCGCTCCTCCACGGACTTCACGAACTGCTTGACCACCCGGAAGTTCACGTCGGCTTCCAACAGGGCCATCTTCACTTCCTTCAGGGCGGACTTCACGTCCTCCTCGGTAAGGCGCCCCTTGCTCCTCAGGTTCTTGAATACGTTCTGCAGTTTCTCTGTTAAGCTCTCAAATGCCACCTGTGACTCCTTGTCCTGTTGTTTTTGTAAATCCGCCGGGCGTTTCCCGGAATACATCATCGCATATTTCCTGCCGCTGCCGCGCTCTCAGGAATAGTGAATAGTTCCTTAAGACCGGGGCTCACAGCTCCTCCAGCAGCTCATGGGAGAGCTTGCGGATAGCCTGGAGGCGTTCTTCCAGGCGCTCCCCGGACAGGGTCAGCCGCTCGATTTCGGCCACTGTCCTCTTGGCCCTGGTAAAGCGCTCCACCAGGTGAAGCTTGCTCTCATACTCCTGGAGAATCCTGTCGCAGCGCTTGATCAGGTCGTGTACGCCCTGTCTGCTGATGCCCCTCTCCCCGGCAATCTCTCCCAGAGACATATCACGGTACACCGCGTCCTCGTAGACGCTTCGCTGATGCTCCGTCAGCAGCTCGCCGTAGAAGTCAAATAACATTGTCTGTTCATATATCTTATCCATATCATTACCAGCCTTGTGTATCTTACTACAGATATGGGTGGGTGTCAAGTGTTTTTTCTTTACAGCTTGTTAATTCTTTCCTTCTACGCTCACGCTCCCCGTCCAACGCTCCGATACACGCACCGGTACCGAGGTGGTGTTTACCACTTTCATATGCCGCGACGACCCCTCCCCGCTAAAGAAGACGGATATCTCGCCGTCCAATACAGGGACATTTTTCAGGGAAACATGCTCCCAGCCTTTCGGAAGCCGGGGCCGCAGAAGGATCTCTCCCTTTGCGGCATCGGGCCGGATGCCGAAGAAATGGCGGACTATGGGCACTACCACCGAATAAGCGGTCCAGGCCTGCACAATGCAGCCGCCGTCCGGGGAATATTCGCTGATGCAGCCGGGATTGGCATAGGAAAAAGCGGAGAAAATCTTTTTCACCAACTCCAGCGCCCTGTCCGAATACCCATAGTTCGCCTGGGCTACCGCCATGATTCCCGTGGTGATCGTCATGCACTCCTGTCTCCCCATGCTGTCCAGCCAGACACCGTACCTCCCCACGAATTCCTCCGAATACATCCGGTCAAGGGCACGGACTGCCTTGTCCCGGTCGGCGATTCCCGTCTCCATGGGCACATCGATGATGCTGTTGCGGTTCACAAGCCACGCCTCCTCCGGATTCCCGCTCTCTTCCGCCCTCTTCAGCCGCCTCTCCAGATAGCTTACAATGTCCGGAGCAGGTTCCCGGCCCGCGTCACGGATGACCTGGAGCAGCTCCTCCTTAACCGACGCAATCATCTGGCCCGTACCCATACAGTCACAGTACAGC
>CAOOJO010000167.1 GCA_948496895.1 uncultured Acetatifactor sp.
GTACTGCTTTCCATTGTAATTGTAGCTGAACAGGTGGTTGGTGACGCCTGTCAGCGCCAGGGGGTCCACGCCCTTCTTCTCATAGGATTCCAGGCTCTCCTCCAGCTTCTTCACCGCCTGGTCAGGGGTCTGGAACCGGAAGCTCTCGTAGATCTCCTTATAGGTGTTCTCCTGGTACACGCTCTCGTCCAGCTTCTTGATCACGTTGAAGGTGGTGTTCACCGTGTCCGGATTGGCCCGCAGGGCATCCTGGTAGAGATACAGGTCTATGCCCGCCTCCCTGGATTCCTTCACCAGCCTGGTCAGATCCGACGTGCCGCCTATCTTGGAGTCCGCCTTGTATTTCGAGATGGGCATGCTCCAGATGCCGCCGTCCTGCCAGCCCTTGTAGACGGAGAAGATGTCGGTGACGCCCTCTGTCTTCAGGTCTTCGTAGATGTCCCGGATATTGTCCGTGGTGGTCATGACCACTGGCTTCTTGAAAATCATGCCGTTCTCCCGGTCCGTGCCCAGGAAGTCCAGGCGGATCCGGAACGCATCCTCTTTCGCGGTCAGCTCCTGCAGCAGGTACTCCCGGTATTTCACGGCCAGTCCCGCGTAATCCGCCTCCTCGCCGCCTGTGAACACGTACCGCACCTTCAGGTCGCACCCGGCCCGCTTCTCCTCCTGGAGCTGCACCGCGCTGGTGCCCTCCTTGCTCATGAGCTGCTTGTAGATCCTGCGCAGGGTGAACCTGGGGGCGATCCAGTTGTAGTTGGTCACCGCGCCGTTGGGGTAGGCCGCGATCCTCGCGTCCTCCGCGCCCTCCTCGATGATGCCCAGCACCGCCATCTGAGAGTCCGTGTGCACCATGCCGAACACCGGGGCCAGCACCGGCTCGGAGTCGTTCACCGTCTGGTACTCCTCCCAGAACAGGGAGAGCACGTAGCTCTCGTCCACCCCGGCGTTGTCCCCCCATACCTTCAGGGTCAGGGGGGAGCCGAACCGCCCGTCATTGTCCTCCAGGTAAATCAGCGCGCCGTTGCCGTCCGGCACCAGCATATAGCCCTCCCGCTCGCCGCCGTAGGTATATCCCAGGAAGGGATAGAGGAAGATATTCCCGATGGTGACCTTCTCCTGCTCCTCAGAGATGGAATCCGCCGGGATCTCCACCGTAAAGCCGTCCTCCTGCAGGGCCACGTTCACCGTAAAGGAAATCTGGTACTTGGCCAGGTTCACCGCCGCGGAGAATCCGTCCGCGCCTTTCGTGACCTGGATGTCCGCCTGGGCGGAGGCCAGATCCGTGCGCTCCTCGTTCACATCGTTCAAGATGTCGAAGCAGATGCCGGATTTGATGAAGCCCTCCCAGGTGGCGTTCAGGGTGCCGTCGCTCTCCGACACCGTGGACTCCATGATGGCCCCGGTGTCCTTGTCCCGGACGATCAGGGACAAGGTGGGCTCATAGAGGTACAGCGCCAGGGCGTCGTTCTCCGCCACCAGCTCATGGCCCTTGATAGTGGCGGCGTCCTCCTTCACGATGGCCTCCTCCAGGGCCTTGCCGTCCCCGCCGGCCGCAAGGGACGGTATCGGGGCCGACAGCAGAGCTGCCATCAGGCAGGCTGCCGCCTGGACTGCCATCGCTTTCTTCACTGTTTTCCATAAATTCGATACACCACCTCTCCTGCCACTGCCGTGATGAATTCCACGATCTGCCTGAACAGCACGTAGATGATAAAGGCCAGAAGCGCCAGTATCAGCACCGTGAACGCCGTCAGGAAGATGATCTTGAAGGTCTCCTTCACCGTGTAGTTGTTGACCTCCTTGATGGTCAGGAAGATCAGGATCACCACCCAGGTAGTGATGAAGATCTGACCGAAGTCGATCAGGAACACCTCGTTGTAGGTAATCACATTGCTGACGATGATGCATATGGGCTGGAAGAGGATGTATGGCGTCAGCGCAAAGGCGAATCCGCAGAACAGCCTCTTGAAGCTTCCCTCACCGTCGTTGATGGTACACATCAGATAGTTGCAGGCCGTCAGCACCACGAACACGCCCACGATGGACAGCACGTCGTTCATGATGGTGTACCTGCCCTCCCGCACATTGCGCAGCAGGAAGCCGCAGTAGTATTTGTTGATGACATAGACCGCAGTGGTCAATACCAGCAGCGTCCCCGCGGTGATCCAGGAGCTCTTGCCCTCGTAGCGCAGGCCGTAAGCGCCGTCCACGGGATGCTTCATATAGTAGGCCATGTATTTCAGCCTCTGCCAGTAGCCGCTGTTCCTGGGCTTCTCGGTAGCTTTGATCACCGGATTGAAGATGCCCTTTTTCTGGTGCACCTTTTTCAGGATCCAGATCAGGATGCATACCAGCAGGATGATTCCGACAGCGCTGATCAGGTGGTTGCGTAGCCAGGTGTTCCGCACCTCCCAGAAGGAATCGGAGTACACGCTGAAGGCCTTGGACACCCTGGCGTATTTCAGGGCCTGCTCGTAATTCTCCTCCTGGAGGTAGGAGCGGCTCATGGCCTCGTTGGCGTAGTCGAAGAGGCTGTTCATCTCCAGCACCTCCTCCAGCGGCTCCTTGCTCTCGGTGTAGCGGCCGTTCTCGTAGAGGTTCAGGGCGCTGTGCAGGAGGTTGGTGAACTCCGTGGCCTCGAAGACCTGCACCTGTCCCGCGTCGGAGTCCAGGATATAGATATTGTCCCGGGCGTCCACATCGATGGCCTCCACCTTCTTGGACAGGCCGATCCGGAAGCGCCCGTCATCCCGGCCGCCGAAGACGAAGAGCAGGTCGCCCTCGGAATTGTACTCATAGATATAGCCGTCGGAGGATGCCACGAACACATTGTCATGGTTCCCCACCGCCACCGCCGCCTCCTTGCCGTCATAGGCGTCCGGCTCAATCAGGTTGGAGCCCGCGATGTTCAGCTTCTTCAAGCTGGTCTGGCCCTCGCCCGGGGTCACCGTATAGATCAGCCCCTGCTTGTCGATGGCCACGTTCACCGGGGTGGCGGGCAGGTTGGACACCATCCTGGCCAGCTGCTCGTCCGTGAACACCGCCTCCTGGATCATGCGCAGCACAGTGACGGAGGCATAGTTGGTGCCGAAATACCCCAGGAAGGTGCCTCCCTCCGTGGGGGTGAGCTGCACCAGGCCGTTGGAATTGCCCTCGCAGACGATGTACATGTCCCCGCCGGTATTCACCACAATCTTGACGGGCTTGAACTCGCCGCTGCCGTAGAGGGGATGGTCGGGCTTGGTGTACACCGCCCCCACCGCGCCGGTGTCATCGAAGACCACCACCTTGCCGGAGTGATCCGCCACGTACACGTCCTTGTTTTCCGTCACGAACACGCCGTAGGGCTCGGAGAGCTCCCCTTCGCCGATGGTCTTCACATACTCCCCCTCTAAGGTGGAGACATAGACCACGCCCGCCCCCGCGTCCGCGATATAGATGTATCCGTCCTCCGTGACCTTTAGGTCCATGGGACTGACCAGGGAATGATCCCCGATTTTGCTGAATGTGGTTTTCGGTGTATAGGCGGTCTGGGTCTCCGTCACATAACCGTAACCGTCGATGGTATAGGTCTTGTAGGGAACCTCCGCCCGGGCCTGCAGGGCAGGCTGCAGGAACAGGAACACGGAAAAGAAAGCCAGCAAATATTTTTTCCACTTCTTCATGCTCTTTCCCTCCCTTACTTGATGCCGGAATGGGCCATGGTGTTCATGACGTTCTTCTGGCAGATGATGAACATCACCAGATTGGGCACGAACATAATCAATGTTGCCGCCGCCGCGATTCCCTGCCCGGCCACGGTGTTGTTGGCGTTGGCCAGGGTATTCATATAGAAGGCAAGGGTGCGCAGCCCGTCCTCGCTCATGTACAGATTGGAGCTCTCCACATTGGCCCATACCTGCTGGAAGGACAGGATCGCCGCCGTGGCGATGGCAGGCTTGATCATGGGCAGGATGATCTTGCGGTAGACCACGAAGTCCGTGGCCCCGTCCATGTAGGCCGCGTCGATCAGGGCGTCCGGGATCTGGTCGATGAACTGCTTCACCAGGAACAGGCTCACCGGCATGGCCAGCAGGGGCAGGATGTGGGCCAGGTAGTTATTGGTGATGTTCAGCGTATCGATTACAAGATAACGGGGAATCATCACCGCCACCGGCACGAACATCAGCGCCATGTTGTTGATCTCCATCAAAGCTTCCTTGCCCCGGAACTTTAGCTTGGAGAGGGCGAAGCCCGCCGTGGTGGACAGGACGATGGACAGCAGCACGTCCGACAAGGTCACCACCAGAGAGTTGAACACATAGCGGCTCATGGGGATGCCCGAGGTCTGGGACGCCTTCATCAGCCCCCGGAAATTGTCCAGGGTGGGGTTCACCACGAAGAACCGGGGCGGGAAGGTGAACAGCTCTGTCATGGGCTTGAAGGCATGGCAGAAGATGAAGATGATCGGCAGCAGCATAAGGATTGCCAGAGGCGTCACCGCCGCAATCAATTTGATCTGCCCTTTCTCGAATTTTTTGGGATTGATGCTACTCCCTTTGTATCCAGCCATTTCTCAATCCCCCTTTCAGTCTTTCTCTGCGAACAGCTTCTTCGCCATGGTGGAGAAGAGCCATACGATCAACAGCAGCACCACCGATACGGCCGCGGCATAGCCCATCTCGTAGCGGATGAAGCCGTAGTCCTCGATGTGGTTCACGATCAACTGGGCGCTGTAGCCCGGCGTGGGGTTGGTCCCTGTCAGGGCCACGCCGATGGCGCCGTTGGCGAAGGTGTTCACCACTGCCATCACCGCGCCGAAGAGCATCTGGGGCTTCATGGTGGGGACGGTGATGTAGATCATCTCCTGGAAGCGGTTCTTGATGCCGTCGATGGCCCCCGCCTCATAGAGCTCCTCGTCCGCGTTGAGGATGCCCGCCATCATGGCCAGGAACCCTACGCCCATGCTGGACCACAGGGCCACGATGATGACGATGGGCAGCAGGTACCTGGCGTCCACCAGCCAGACAATGGGCTCGGTGATCACCCCCAGCTTCATCAGGATGCTGTTTAAGTACCCTGTCTGGTCGCCGGTGAAGATGATCTTCCACAGCACGGTCATGGCCACGCCGCTGGTCATGCTGGGGGAGTAGAAGATCAGCGCCAGGATGGTCCTGGGCACCTTGGAGATCTGGGCCAGGATCCAGGCCAGGAAGAAGGAGAGCACATAGCCTCCCACCCCTACGATCAGCACGTACACCACGGTGTTGGGCAGCACATACTGCATGAAGATCTCGTCCTGGGTGATCAGGTTGATGTAGTTCATGAATCCCACGAAATCCGGGAATTCAATGGTGTTGAAGTTCGTAAAGGAAAGCGCTATGGCAATCACCATGGGTATGATGATGAATACGGCGAACAAAAGCAGGTAGGGCGACAGGAACCATTTCGCCGCCGGGTTGGCGTTCTCGCGCTTGCCGATATTGTTCTTTTTTGCTTTTTTCACTTCCGCTGCGCTCATTTGCCCTCACCTCCTTTTTCCTCTTCCACGGAATGCTCTTCTTCCGTGGTATGCTCCTCTTCCGTTTTGCCCAGGATCTCCCGCACCCGTTCCAGGGTGGGAACCTCGTAAGGCGTGATCACGTTGCCGTTTGCGTCATTGTAGCCGAACTCCTCCAGCTTGCGCTCGGTCTCCCGGTCGATCCGCTTCACCGCGTTGTCCAGGGTGCGGCGCAGGTTCTTGCCGTCTACCACTACAGAGTTGTAAGCATTGGATATCTCCCGCTCTACCATGTAGGATCCCGGCAGCCTGGGGGATTCGTTGATCCACTCCGCCTGGGCCAGGATGGTCTCCTTGTCCCTGGTCTTCCAGGGCAGCATGGAGAAGGCTTCTTTGTTGGCCGTGTTCCACAGGAAGGAGCTTCCGTAGGTGATCTGCACGGTCTGGCCGAAGGCCGCCTGCACTTCTGCGGAGGACCACCACTTCATGAACTCCCAGGCCTGGGCCTCCCGCTCCGGATTGGAAGTGAACATTACCGTGCTCTCCGCTCCTCCCGAGGAGTACCGCAGAATCTCGCCGTCCTCGGCCACCGTGCCGGGCACCATGTGGATTTCCCAGCTGTTGGCGATTTCCGGCGCGGCGTTCAGGAGCAGGTTGTACACCGAATAGTCCGCGATTCCGATGGGCATGGAGCCGTTGCGGAAATGCTGGTAGAAATTCGGTATGTCCTTGGGCAGGTTATAGATGGTGAAAAGCTCCGTCAGCTCCTTGAATCCTGCCACGGATTCCTCGCTGGT
>CAOOJO010000168.1 GCA_948496895.1 uncultured Acetatifactor sp.
GAGGAGGCCTGGGACTTTATCCGATTTGCCGCAGGCCCCCAGGGAGCGGCCATACTGGCAGGAAGGAGCGTCATCCCGGCCTACTGTCCGGAGGAGATTCGGGAGATCTATCTGTCCTCGGAGCAGTATCCGGAGCACAGGGAGTATTTCCTCATGGAGGGGAAGCCTTCCAGGACGCCCGCCAACGGCAGGTATATTGAGGCCATGGAGGTCGTAAAGGAGGAGGTGGCCCACTACCTTCTCCGGGAGCAGAGCCTGGAGCAGGCCTTTGCGGCCATCGAAGAGGGGCTGAAGGAGATACAGGAAGAGTAGGGGGCATAAGTTGAAAAGGAAAAGATCTCTCACAGGGCGGTTCCTGGCATACCTGATCGGCATTATCCTCCTGTCCAACGTGCTCCTGTTCGGATGCCTGTACAGCATTACGGGAGAGAGCATGAGGCAGCAGACCCTGGACAGGAGCAGGAACCTGATGGAATCCAACCTGAACGTCATGGAGCAGTATTTCCGGGATGTGGACAAGCTGGCCTGGTCCGTCATCTACAACAGGGAGATCATCCGCTTCATGAAGAGTCGGACGGACAGGATATCGGATCTGGAGCTTCTGGCCAGCATAGAGAGCCTGTATTACAACTCCAGGCCGGATCTGCGCCTGACCTTTTACAAGGAGGGGCATTACAACAACCAGTATTCCATCATGGAGGGAGAGCGGGCGGCCTCTGTGGAGGACTACCGCCATACGAAATGGTATCAGGAAATCATCCGGACAGATGAGGAGAAGGTGCTGCTGACGGACGGCAGGGAGGAAGAAGACACGGACTTCGTCTATTCCATGGTCTACCGCATCGAGGATGTGTATGAGAACCGGACAGTGGGGTATCTGAAGACGGACATGGATCTGAATGTGCTGAAGGAGCGGTTCCTCCAGGGCTACACCAATGTGGCGGGGGCGACCATCTCGGACGGGGAGGGGAACCTGCTGTTCTGGGAAGGGGAGCCGATTCAGGCCCCGAATGATAAGTACCGCAGGGGGGAGATTCTGACCTACGAGACGGAGGAGCATATCATCTCCTGCAGCATCTCCGAAAGCACTGGGTGGAAGCTGTGCGTGGCCATGTCCAAGGATGAGATATTCGCAAACCAGCGCACCATGGTCTGGACGCTGACCATTGTGCTGGCTGTAATCATCGCCTTTACGATTCTGATCTCCGGGAAATGCTTCTCCATCATCACGGTGAACTTCAAGCGGCTGGTGGAGGGGATGGAGCTGGTGAAGCGGGGAGACCTGCAGGCCCATGTCCAGGCGGATACCCAGGATGAGATCAGCATCCTGATACAGGAGTTCAACGAGATGGTGGGCAGGGTGAACGAGCTGGTGCAGACCGTGGAGGCGAAGCAGATTCTACTGAAGGAGGCGGAGATCAAGGCTTTGCAACAGCAGATTAATCCCCATTTCATGAACAATATCATGGAGACCATCATGGGGCTGGCCAGCGAGGGCATGGACGATGAGGTGATCCAGGTCAGCGAGTGCATGAGCGACATGCTGCGGTACAATACCCGGTTCGAGAACATCACCACCCTGCGGGATGAGCTGGAGCAGGTGAAGAATTATGTGAGCATCCTGAAAATCCGCTTTGAGGGCCGGTTCGAGGCTTACTATGATGTAGGCGAGGAGTGTATGGACTGTAGCATGGTGAAGTTCACGCTGCAGCCTTTGGTGGAGAACGCCATATCCCACGGGCTGTCGGAGACGGAAAAGGGCGGGATGATTCGGATTCGTGTGAAGAAAGAGGGGGAGCGGATATCCATCCTGATTTTCGACAACGGAATCGGCATGTCGGAGGAGATGCGGACGGAGCTGGAACAGCGGCTCCTGGTGACGGCGGAGCGGCCCCTGGAGTACATCAATCAGTATAAGAGCCTGGGAATCCTGAACGTCCATCTGCGGCTGCGGATGTATTACGGGGAGGCTTATTCCATCGAGCTGTTTTCAAAGGAAGGGAAGGGGACGTGCTTTTCCATAAAGATTCCCTTTGTCAAAAGCCGCGAAGGCGCAGCGATTCAGTTAGGAGGGCTATATGTATCGGATTCTGGTGGTGGACGATGAAAAATTTATCCGGAAGAGCATCTGCAACAGGATGGACTGGGCGGCTTTCGGCATAGAGGTGGCGGGGGAGGCGGCCAATGGTAGGGAAGCCCTGGAGCAGATTGAAAGCCTCCGCCCGCAGATTGTGCTTGCGGACATCCGGATGCCGGTGATGGACGGAATCGCGTTCATCACCGAGGCGAAGAAGCGCTACCCCCAGGTGCATTACATCCTCATGAGCGCCTATTCCGATTTCGAGTACGCGAAGCAGGCCATTAGACTGGGGGTGGAGGACTATATCCTGAAGCCTGTGAAGATTGCGGAGCTGGAGGAGGTGCTGGGAAAAATCGTCCACGGACTGAGACAGAGACAGCTGACCAGCCGCCTCCTGGAGCCGGTGGAGGGCGGCAACCTGGAGTCCCTTTTAGGCGGAAGGCAGGTGGGGGCCTTCGCCTTTTATCTGGAGAGCCAGGAAGGGGCGGGAGGCTTGTTGGAGGATGCCCTGGGGGAGGCTCTGGCAAAAATCGGAAGGAAACGGATTCTCTATTATCTGAAGGATTATTCCCCGGGGGACTGCCATGTGTTCCTGATGAATGGGGAGAATCTGGCGGAAAGCGACAGCAGGGAACTGGTGGAAGCGGCCTGGGATGCCCTGGGGGATGCGGAAGGGGTGGCTGCCTACAGCGAGATCATGGAAAGCGGCCAGGCTACCCAGGCGGTGGAGTCCGCCATGCGCCTGCTGACGCGCAAGATGTTCTACCCGGAGAAGAAGATCCTGACGGCCAGGCAGAAGGCGGATCCGGCGGCAGCCAGAAAGCGGCAGCAGCAGATTCGGGAGGAGATGAATTACCTGTATCAGAACCTGTCCGCGGAGGGCGCGAAGCCGGAGAAGGCGCTGGAGCATATCGCTTATCTGGCGGCAGGCCGGGAGAACAGCATATGGGCCATAGAGAACACAGTAGCCGAAATCCTGGTGTTCCTGCGGAAAATCAGCGAGGGGAGGATAGAGGAGGCGGATTACCGGATCCTGTTCAACGGCATCCAGGGAAAGAATTACCTGCTCCGGTACAGGACGGCGGAGGAATTCAGGGAGCGCCTGGCGGAGGTGATACATAACTGCTTCTGCACCACCAATCAGACGGAAGATGAGGATGTAATCACCGCGGTCCGGCAGTACATCAGGGAGAATTATCTCTCCGACTTAAGCGCGGCGGAGACGGCACGGCGCTTTTACCTGAACGCAAGCTATCTCTCCACCCTGTTCAAGGAGAAGACGGGGATGAACATGGGGGCCTACATCGAGGGGCTTCGGATGGAGAAGGCAAAAGAGCTTCTGCAGAGTACCCAGTGGCCGGTGACGGAGGTGGCCACCCGGTGCGGCTATTCGGATTCCGGGTACTTTACCAAGGTGTTCAAAAGATACGCGGGGGCCACGCCCAGGCAGTTCCGGGAACAGGAGAAAGAGATTACCTGAAAATATTCCCCTTACCTTCCGAAAAATTTTCTGTTTTCCATTGGATGGAAATGGTAGGATGGAGAAAAACCCGCGAACCCGGCTCTTGCCGGGCAGGGCAGAGGACAAAGGGAGGAGAGGGGACATGGCGAAACTGTATATTGACCCGGGTAAGGAAAGAGGGCACATTCAGCCGGAGCTGCAGGGGCATTTCTCGGAGCATCTGGGAAGGTGCATCTATGAGGGAATCTATGTGGGGGAGGATTCGGAGATTCCCAATGAGAAGGGGATGCGCAGGGATGTGGTGGAGGCCCTGCGGGAAATCCGGATTCCCGTGCTGCGCTGGCCGGGGGGATGCTTTGCGGACGATTATCACTGGAAGGACGGCATCGGCCCTAAGGGGAAGCGCAGGAAAATCGTGAACACCCACTGGGGCGGGGTGGTGGAGGACAACAGCTTCGGCACCCACGAATTTATGGAGCTGTGCAGGCAGCTGGGGTGCAAGGCCTATGTCAACGGCAACATGGGCAGCGGGACGGTTCAGGAGATGAGCGAGTGGGTGGAGTATATGACCTTTGACGGGGACTCCCCCATGGCGGCCCTGCGCCGGGAGAACGGTCGGGAGGAGCCCTGGAGGGTGGACTATTTCGGCATAGGCAATGAGAGCTGGGGATGCGGCGGGAATATGAGGCCGGAATATTATGGGGATATGTACCGCAGGTATCAGACCTTTGTCCGCAGCTTCCAGCCGGAGCACCCTCTGCGCAAGATTGCCTGCGGGGCCAATGCGGAGGATTATCACTGGACGGAGAAGGTTCTGGAAACCCTGTTCGACCACGGATACGGGTATGCCAGCGGCCTTTCCCTCCATTATTATACGGTGCCGTCGGGAAAATGGGGCAGGAGGGGCCAGGCGCTGGAGTTTACGGAGGAGCAGTATTACCAGACGCTGCGGGAAGCCATGAAAATGGAGGAGCTGATGGAGAACCACAGTGCCATCATGGATCGGTATGACCCGGAGAAGAAGATGGGGATGATTGTGGACGAGTGGGGCACCTGGTACCAGGTGGAGCCGGGAACCAACCCGGGCTTCCTGTTCCAGCAGAATACCATGCGGGACGCTCTGGTGGCGGGAATCCATCTGAACCTGTTCCAGAAGCGCTGCGACAGGGTGAAGATGGCGAACCTGGCCCAGGTGGTGAACGTGCTGCAGGCGGTGATCCTCACGGAGGGGGAGCGGATGGTGAAGACGCCCACCTGGCATGTGTTCCATATGTACAGGTACCATCAGGGCGGGGAGCTGCTGGATTCCTCTCTGGAGACCGGGGAGACGGGGCTGGAGGACTGCAGGATTCCCGAGCTGACGGAATCCGTATCCCGGGATTCGGAGGGGAAGATTCATATTACCCTGACAAATGCTTCGCTTTCGGAGAATATATCTGTGGAGGCTGTGCTGGCGGATACGCAGATTGCGGCTGTGAGGGGGACGGTGCTGACCGGGGAGATGCAGGCTCACAATTCCTTTGAGGAGCCGGAGCGGGTGAAGGAGGCGGATTTTCCAGTGGTGCAAGTCCGGGGGGAAGAGGGAAAGCTTTCTTTTGTGATTCCGGCCTGCAGCGTGGTGCACTTGGAAGTAAATGTGGACGGAATGAAGATTTCCTAAGGCTGCAAGAGGGTGTGCAGCACGCTCCGGCACTGGGACGGTTATGTTTCAGGACGGGAATGACACCGAAACTGACGGCATAAAAGCAATCGGCCTGGCAGAATGTTCTAAAGGATTTGCCCCAAAGGGCAGGAGCCTGTTTTTCGGCTCCTGTTCTTTTTGGCAGTGAATACGGAAGTAACACAGTCAAAAGCCTTAATTACCAGCTTCCGACAACCGTCTTTTATAGTGCTCCAGTTCTGCACGAAGCCGCTCTACTTCTTTCTCTGCCTGCTCCTTTGCCTGCCGTTCCATCTCCTTTGCCTTCCTTTCGCGCTCCGTGTTGACGCGCTCCTCTTCCCGGGCATCTTCCCGTTCAAGCTCTATACGCCTGTCAAATGTATAATCCAATTGCGTCACCTTTGTCACCTCCCTGCGGCGCCGTATCAGAAATTCCCGCAGCACGTCTTCCCTGATGCAACGGTCGATGGCTTTGTTTATCGCTTTTCTCAAATCCTTCCCCGGATACTTCCCCAGGTACTCCCGCACATAGCCTACAAAGACCATATATTGCTGTAAAACCGGGCATTTCGACAGAAGTTCCTGGTTCTTTCCCAAATTGATGTTGTATACGGTGCAGGTCAGCTCAAGCTCTGGCTCCTCTATCGGGTTTGCGTATGCGTCCGACAGCTTCAGCTGATACTGCTCCGGCTGCTCCTCCATCCCATTATAAAACACCGCAAACCGGGGTGTGGGAATGTTCACCAGCCGCCGTCCGTAAATGTTCTGCTTCTTCACCCACTGCTCCAGGATGTTTGTCACATAAATCAGCTCCCGCAGGGGCATGTTGGGGCAAATGGTGGATTCATGCTCATATACGCTTAGGTTCATATCCAGAATGAACGCCGCGTCATTGCGCACCGACAGGGAAATCCCCCGCTCCAGGCTGCACATCTCCACAAGCCCCAGATCCGTGTAATCCGAATGGTTCAGCGCGTTGTACACCTCCAGCGCATACCCCGGCTCCTCCATCAACATGCCGAACACATCGCTTTTGTACTCCCTGTTTCCCGCCATAAAGCGCCTCC